>NZ_JBHVHQ010000134.1:0-13757 GCF_042800135.1 Streptomyces sp. NPDC057654
GTCTGTGGGAAGCCGCGCGCAGCGCGGCTCAGGTGAGTTCGAGGCTCTTGGGGGCCGTGGGCGCCTGGTCCGCCGGGGGCCGCTCGGCCGGGCCGGCGCGGCGGCCGGCGCGCCGCCGCATCGGGTCCAGGACCCGCGTCAGCACCACGAACGCGCCCTCCACCAGCAGCGCCAGCCCCGCCACCAGCACCGCGCCGGCCACCACCTGCGGGGTGTCGGTCAGCCGGAAGCCGGCCGTGATGATCCGGCCCAGCCCGCCGCCGCCGGGCAGCGCGGCGAGCGTCGCCGTGGCCACGACCTGCACGGCCGCGGTCCGTACGCCCGTCATGATCAGCGGAAAGGCGAGCGGCAGCTCCACCCGCCCGACGAGCTGACGCCCCGACATGCCCATGCCGCGCGCCGCCTCGACCACATCGCGGTCCACCTCGCGCATGCCCACGTACGCGTTGGTCAGCAGCGGCGGGATCGCGAACAGCACCAGCGCGATGATCGTCGGCCAGGAGCCGTGCGTGCCCAGCGGGCTGAGCAGCAGCAGGACCAGCACGGCGAAGGTCGGCACCGCGCGCCCCGCGTTCGAGATGTTCACCGCGACGGCCCCGCCCCGGCCCAGGTGCCCGAGCACCAGGGCGATGGGGAGCGCGATGGCGCACGAGATCACCAGGCAGGCCGCGGTCAGGAAGAGATGCTGGCCGAGCCGGTGCCATACGCCGTCCGCGCCGCTCCAGTGCGCCCCCGTGGCGAGCCAGGTCCACGCGTCCCCGATGACGCCCATCAGGTCTTCACCTTCCGCCGCTTGCGCGTCCAGGGGGTCAGCAGCCGCTGCACTCCCAGCAGCGCGAGATCGGCGACGACGGCGAGCGCCACGCACAGCACGGACGCGGTGAGCACCTGCGCCTTGAAGAAGCTGCGCATGCCTTCATAAATGAGATTTCCGAGGCCGCCGTATCCGATGATGGCGCCGACCGTGGTCAGCGAGACGGTGGATACCGTGGTGATCCGCAGACCCGCCATCACCGCGGGCAGCGCGAGCGGCAGTTCCACCTCGAAGAGCAGCCGCAGCGGTCCGTATCCCATGCCGCGCGCCGCTTCCCGCGCCTCTTCCGGCACCGACGCCAGCCCCGCCAATATGTTGCGCACGAGAATCGTCAGGGAATACAGCACGAGGCCCGTCACCACGACGGCCACGGACACCCCGAAAACGGGCAGCAGCAGCGAGAACATCGCCAATGACGGGACCGTGTACAGAATCGTCGTCAGCCCGAGCACCGGCCCCGACACCGCCCGCCATCTGCGCGCCAGCAGCGCCAGCGGAAATGCGACGAGCAGCCCGATGGCCACCGATCCGAGCGTGATGCCGATGTGCTGGAGCGTCGCGTCCGTCAGCTCCGCCCACCGCGTCCGTACATATTCGCCGCAGATCCACTCATTGGCGATAAGGCAGTTCTGGTCGGCCATGCGCTCTCACCCCCTCTGGCCCTCGGCCGTCGATTCCTGGCGACCCTATCCCCGAGCACTGACATTCGCCTCCGGCCGCCACACAGCCGCAACAATGTCCGTCAGGAGTACGGACACAATGGGGAGCCATGATCCGATTCGAGCACGTCACCAAGCGCTATGCCGACGGCACGACCGCCGTGGACGATCTGTCCTTCGAGGTCGCGGAGGGCGAGCTGGTCACGCTCGTCGGGCCGTCCGGCTGCGGCAAGACCACCACCATGAAAATGGTCAACCGCCTCATCGAGCCGACCAGCGGACACATCTATCTGGACGGCAGCGACATTTCGACGGTCGACCCCGTCGAATTGCGCCGCCGTATCGGATATGTCATCCAGCAGGTCGGCCTCTTCCCCCACAAGACGGTCCTCGACAACACCGCGACCGTTCCGCATCTGCTGGGCTGGCAGCGCAAGAAGGCGCGCGCCCGCGCCGCCGAACTGCTGGAACTCGTCGGACTCGATCCGTCCGTATTCGGCGACCGCTATCCGGACCAGCTCTCCGGCGGCCAGCGGCAGCGCGTCGGCGTGGCCCGCGCGCTCGCCGCCGACCCGCCCGTACTGCTGATGGACGAGCCCTTCGGCGCGGTCGACCCGGTCGTCCGCGAGCACCTCCAGAACGAGTTCCTGCGCCTCCAGTCCCAGGTGCGCAAGACCGTGTTGTTCGTCACCCACGACATCGAGGAGGCGGTGCGGCTCGGCGACCGCATCGCGGTGTACGGGCAGGGGCGCATCGAGCAGTTCGACCCGCCGACGACGGTGCTGGGCGCGCCCGCGACGCCGTACGTGGCCGACTTCGTCGGCGCGGACCGCGGCCTGAAGCGGCTGTCCGTCACGCCGATCGAGCCCGGCGACCTCGTCCAGCCGCCGGTGGTGCACCTGAACGACCCGCTGCCGGACGCCGCGGCCCGGCTCACGGCCGCCGACCCGGAGGCCCGCTGGGCGGTCGTCCTGGACGACGCGGACCACCTGCACGGCTGGGTCTCGGCGGACGCCCTCACCGGCAGCGGCTCGGTCCGCGACCACTCCCGCCGCATGGCGGCGTGGCTGCCCGTGGGCGCGTCCCTGAAGCAGGCGTTCAGCACGATGCTCCAGCACGACGCGGGCTGGATCGCCGTCCTCGACGGGGAGGGCGCCGACCACTTCCTGGGCGTCCTCACCCCGGCCCGCCTCCACGAGGCGCTGCGGCGCTCCATCGACGCGGACGCCAAGGGGCGGGCACGCGAGGACGTGGAGCTGGAGACGGTCTCGGAGGCGTAGGCGTAGGCGGTACGGGCGCGGGGCCGGAGGCGCCTGTACGGACCTCCAGCCGCCCGTACAGGCGGGTTTCACGGACGTACGGGCTGCGCCGTGCGGGCGTCCTCGCGCGGCTGCCCGCGCGGCCCCTACGCCCGAGCCGCCCCGCCCCCCTCGTCCTCGTCATCGTCGTCCGGCAGCTTGCACACCCGCTCCATGAAGAACGCCGCCGCCACCACGCAGATCCCCGCGACCACCGAGACCCCGGCGTAGATCGCCTGGTCGCGGCGGGCCGTCACATCCAGCCCGTCCATCCACAGGAAAACGCCCGTGCCGCCGTACATCCCCGCGACCAGGGCCGCGACCAGCGCGCTGGCCTGGCCGAAGACGACCGCGCGGGCGGCCACCAGCGGGTCGACGCCCTTGGCGCCGGGGCGCCGTTCGCGCTGGGCGCGCAGCCGCGCGCGGAGCGACAGGGCCGTCGCCGCCAGCACCACGGCGATCACCGCGAGCACGATCGGCGCCGCCACCGGAACCTTCGGCAGCGTCCCGACCGAGTCCCACAACCGGGCGCCGGCCCACGACAGCACTCCGGCCGCGGCGAACAGCCCGACCAGCACACTCACCCGTAGTTGCTTCACCGAGCGGTCGACCCCTCATGTCCTCTTGCGTACGTACGTCAGCGCGCGGAGCCCCCGGAGCGCCGGCAACCGCCGCCCATGGCCCCGTACGCCCCACAACCGGCCAACGCCTACTCCGGCAGCCTGAGTTCCAGGTCCACCCGGGGCTCGACGCCGGCGCGGCCGACCTCGGCCAGCAGCTCCGCCACCGCGCCACGGCCCGGAACAACTGCCTCCGGGTCCACGTCGTACCACGGCACGAGCACGAAGGCCCGCTCGTGCGCGCGCGGGTGCGGCAGCGTCAGCAACGGGTCGTCCGAGACGACCTCCTGATACGACACGATGTCCACATCGATCGTCCGCGGCCCCCACCGCTCGTCGCGCACCCGCTCGAAGGCCTCTTCAATGGCGTGCCCGCGCTCCAGCAGCGACGACGGCGGCAGCGTCGTCTTGATCAGCACGACCGCGTTGTAATACGAGGACTGCGTCCCCGGCTCGACGCCCCACGGCTCGGTCTCGTACACCGGGGAGACGGCCTTGACCCGCAGGCCCGGCGTGTCCCCCAGCGCGTCCACGGCGCCCTGAAGCGTCTCCAGGCGGTTGCCCAGATTGCTCCCCAGGGAGACCACGGCCCATTTGGGATTGCTCAACGTCACATCAGCGGCGTCCACCCGCTCCACCACGGAGGTGGGCACTGGCTGCACCGTCGGATCGCTCTTGCTCATACTCGGCTCCGGGAGATCGTGATCGTCACGTCGTCGAACGGCACGGTGATCGGGGCGTCCGGCTTGTGGACGACTACCTCCACCTCCCGCACCACGTCGTGCTTGAGGCACTGCTGGGCGATGCGCTCGGCGAGCGTCTCGATGAGGTCCACCGGGTCGCCCTCGACGACCGCCACGACCTCCTCGGCCACCACGCCGTAATGCACGGTCTTCGTCAGGTCGTCGTCGGCCGCGGCGGGGCGGGTGTCCAGACTCAGCACCAGGTCGACGATGAAGGTCTGGCCCTCCTCGCGCTCACGGGGGAACACCCCATGGTGCCCGCGGGCCTTCAAGCCGCGCAGCGCGACACGATCCACACGAATCACTCCTGCTGGTCGTCGGTATGCGGGCGGCGGACCGGCTGTCGCCGGCCCGCTCCCACCGTTCGAATCTACCTGCGAGCACTGACAGCACCCGCCCGCGGGTGCTATGGACAGGCGGCCCCCACGGTGCTAGTGCCTGACCTACAAGGCTCCCGCCGCGCTTACCCCAGTACCCCGGATCCCACCCCTACCCCGCCGCCAAGCACCTCGAACGAGTGGCCACAGCACTCTCACACTGACTCGCCGCGCTGACCGGTCACACCGGCTCCCACCAGGCCGGACAGGGCGAACACAGCAACCGGACAGGGTGAACACCTCAAGAGGACGGCTGGGCGGGCCCCTCGGGACCGGAGCCGTCGGCGCTATCAGTGCCCTCGGCATCCCCGTCGTCCGCGCTGCCCGCCAGCACCGGCGAGCCGTGGTGCGACCAGACCTTCCAGCCGTCGGCGGAGCGTCTGAAGACGTTCGTCGCCACGACCAACTGGCCCACCAGCGGCCCCAGCGCGCCGTCCTCCTCCGCCGGACCGCCGCTGAGGATGTTCTCCGTGCACGTCACCAGCGCCATGTCGCCGGCCACCTGCACATCGACGTCCGTGAGGAAGAACTGGATGTACTCGGTGCTCGCCATGATCAGCGCGTACGAGCGGAGCACCTCGCCCCGCCCCCGCAGCACCGGCCACCCCGGATGCACGCACACCACGTCGAAGTACTCGTCGTCCAGCCACAGCCCTTCCATGGCCGTCTGGTCGCCGCGCTCCATCGCCTCGTACAGCGCGGTGTTCGCCAGCTCGACCAGCTCGCTGTCCGTCGGCGCGGAAGTCACACGGCCCCCTCGGCGCCGCGGGCCCCGGCGCCCTCGATCGCGCGCGCCACCCGCACCGCGTCCGCGCTCGCCCGCACCTCGTGCACCCGCACCGCCCAGGCGCCCTCACGCGCCGCGAGCGCCGTGACCGCGGCCGTCGCCGCGTCCCGCTCCCGCGCCGGCGGCGGGCTGCCCTCGCCCCCGGCCAGTACGCGCCCCAGGAACCGCTTACGGGAGGCGGCCACCAGCATCGGGCGGCCCAGCTCCGCACAGAGCCGGGACAGCCCCGCCACCAGCCGCAGATCGTGGTCGGCGGCCTTGGCGAAGCCCAGCCCCGGGTCGACGACCAGCCGGTCCGGCTCGACGCCGCCCGCGACCACCGCGTCCATCCGCTCGCGCAGCTCCGCGAGCACCTCGCCGACCACGTCCCCGTACACGGCCCGGCTGTTCATGTCCTTGCTGAAGCCGCGCCAGTGCATCACCACGAACGGCACCCCCGCCGTGGCCACCACCGGCACCATCGCCGGGTCCGCGAGACCGCCGCTCACATCGTTGACGAGCACCGCCCCCGCGGCGACCGCGGCCTCCGCGACCGAGGCCCGCATGGTGTCCACGGACACCACCACGCCCTCGGCCGCCAGCCCGCGCACCACCGGGACGACCCGGCGCAGCTCCTCGTCCTCCGGTACGCGCGAGGCGCCCGGCCGGGTGGACTCGCCGCCCACGTCGACCAGGTCCGCGCCCTCCGCGGCCAGGTCGAGGCCGCGCTTGACCGCCGCGTCCGTGTCGAACCAGCGACCGCCGTCCGAGAACGAGTCGGGCGTCACGTTCACCACGCCCATCACCGCACAGCGGTCCCACCGCGGCAGACCGACCGGACCGACTCGCCCTCGCAACGTACTCATGACTCCAGCCTAGGCCGGACGGCAGGAGCTCACGCCGCGCGGCGGGCCTCCGCGGGGGCCGCGACGGCCTCCAGCTCGTGCGCGCAGGGCTTCTCCTTGGCCGCCCCCGCGCCGCCCCGCCGCCACGGCCGCGGCAGCGCCAGCGTCACGAACCCCTCCGCCTGCATCATCGCGAAGCCGATGCGCGGCAGGTCCCGGTTGTTCGGGAAGACCACGAAGCGCGGCTCCCAGCGCGGCCGGAACTTCTCGTTGAACTTGTACAGCGACTCGATCTGGAACCAGCGCGAGAGGAACACCAGCACCCCGCGCTGCACCCGCGCCACCGGGCCGGCGCCCAGCTTGCCGCCGCGCTCCAGGGCGGCGCGGAAGAACGCGAAGTTCAGCGACACCCGCTTGATCTTCAGCTCGGGCGCGGCCTGGAGGAAGGCGACGATGAGCAGCTCGTTCATGCCGGGGTCGGCGCTCCGGTCGCGGCGCATCAGCTCCAGGGACATACCGTCCGGGCCCCATGGCACGAAGTGCTGCATGGCCTTGAGGTCCCCGTGCGGACCGGCCTCCTCGCCGTCCTCCGGCGCCTTGTGGGCGGTGGCGATGATCGCGTCGAGGTCCTTCGGGTCGCCGATCCGGCCCAGCGCCATGGAGAAGCCGCGCTCGGTCTCCGTGTCGCGCCAGGCCTCGGCCGCGCGCTGTACGGTCGCCAGCTCGTCGGCGTCCAGATCGCCGACCCGGCGCACCTTGGTGATGTAGCCGTTGCGCTCGATGCGCTTGACCATCTGGCGGACGTTGCGCATGGAGCGGCCGGTCAGGGTGAAATCCGCCACATCGACGATCGCCTCGTCGCCCATCTCCAGGGCGTCCAGGCCGGTCTCGCGGGTCCAGACCTCGCCGCCGGTCTCGCTGCACCCGGCGACCGCGGGGGTCCAGGAGTGGCGCCTGGCCTGCTCCATGAACTGCTCGATGGCACCGGGCCAGGCCTCGACGTCGCCGATCGGGTCGCCGCTGGCGAGCATCACGCCGGAGACCACGCGGTAGGAGACGGCGGCCTTGCCGCTGGGCGAGAAGACCACGCTCTTGTCGCGGCGCAGCGCGAAATGGCCGAGGGAGTCGCGGGCTCCGTGCTTGGCGAGCAGCTCGCGCAGCCGGTCCTCGTCCTCCTCGGTGAGGTGGGCGGTGGGGCGCTCCGGCCGGAAGGCCAGGTAGGCGGTGGTGGCCGCGGTGAGCAGGCCGAGCGCGCCCAGCGAGTAGCCCACGGTGTAGTCGACGCCGCCGTGGTACTGGACCGGCCCCTCGAAGCCGCAGAGCCCCCAGAGCACGTGCTCCAGCTGGGCGGTCAGCGAGGGGTCGCCGACGACCTGGTGGGGGTGCGAGCCGACGATCACGAAGCCGAGTACGACGCTGACGCCGCCGACGATGACGAAGTTGGCGAGCGCCTTCCAGCGGCTGCGGGGGTCCGGCAGGGCCTCGAAGGAGCCGCGGTGGCGTACGAGGTAGGCGAAGAGCAGCAGGGACAGGACGGCGCCGCTCACCGAGTGGCGGTAGATCATCTGCGCCGCGGCGCCGATGGGGAGCAGCACGACGGCGGCGATCCACACCCGCCGTTTCGAGCGCTTGAGGCCGTGCGCCAGCATCAGCAGGACGACGCCGACGACGATGGACGCGGCGGCGGCGAGCTGGTTCACCGCGCCCGGCAGCACCTCCGCGAGCGCGTGCATCCGACTGTGCCGGAAGCGCGGGAACACCCCCGCGGCGACGTCCAGCAGTCCGATGAGGGCGGCTATCGTCCCGACGACCGTCGGTACGCGCTCCGGGCTCGGACCTCTCACCAGCCTCTTCAGTCCCGAGAGCCGCTGTGGCTCCGACGGAACCTCACTGGACTTTTTGCCATCTACCCTGACAGACATCTCTTCCCGTCGCCCTGTCGAGAGGACCTGCGCCCGTACGGCCGCAGCGCCCGGACATTTTGCGCTCAGTAGGACGTCGGTTTCGGGGTCTGGGTTCCAGCGGTGGGCCAGTCCTGGAAGAGAAGTAACCATTCCGCATCCGGGCGACCGGTGCGCTCGGCAGAAAGCACCTCGATGGGTCTCACCAGCAAGAAAGTTCTGCTGCTGGCCGTGATAGCGGCAGTAGTGCTCTTCGCCCTGACGATATGGCTGTGGCCGCGTCTGTCGAAGCGGAGCGTGCCCTCCATCTTCGCGCGTGTCGGCATGCTGCTGGCCACCCAGATCACGATGATCGCCGCGTTGGGACTCTTCGCCAACTACTCCTTCGGCTTCTACGCCTCCTGGGCCGACCTCTTCGGCCAGGAGCAGGCGCAGGGCGTGGTCGTAGACGTCAGCAAGGCCGCCGGCAAGGAGGTGCAGGTCGTCGGCACCCAGCAGGTGAACGTGCCGCGCGGCTCCGTACCGCGCGTGGCCGGCCGGATAGAGAAGGTCAACATCCAGGGCCAGGAGTCGAAGATCGCCAGCCCGGCGTTCGTGTACCTGCCGCCCGAGTACTTCCAGCCGCAGTACGCCAAGCGCAACTTTCCCGCATCCGTCGTTCTGACCGGCTACCCCGGCACAGCCGAAGCGCTGATCAAGGGCCTGCACTACCCGCAGACCGCGCACAAGCTCTCCAAGGAGGGCAAGATGCAGCCGACGATCCTGATCATGATGCGCCCGACGGTCGCCCCGCCGCGGGACACGGAGTGCATGGACATACCCCACGGTCCGCAGACGGAGACCTTCTTCACCAAGGACCTCCGCAAGGCCCTGGCCGAGCAGTACCGCATCGGCAAAAGCGCCAAGAGCTGGGGCATGATCGGCGACTCGACCGGTGGCTACTGCGCCCTCAAGCTGACCATGCGCCACCCGGAGGCGTACTCGACCGCCGGCGCCCTCTCGGCGTACTACAAGGCCCCGATCGACGCGACCACGGGCAGCCTCTTCGGCGGCAACAAGCAGCTGGAGAAGGAGAACAACCTGCTGTGGCGTCTCAAGCACAAGCCGACGCCGGAGGTCAACCTGCTGGTCACCAGCAGCAAGCAGGGCGAGCACAACTACAAGGACACCCTCAAGTTCATCGACGGCGTCAAGTCGTCCCCGGCCCACATCTCAAAGATCATCCTGGACACGGGCGGTCACAACTTCAACACCTGGCGCCGTGAGATATCCGGCGTCCTCCAGTGGCTGGGCAGCCGCCTCAGCGTCTGAGCGGCGCGCGGGTCGGGTGCCCGTTCACCAGGAACGAGGGATACGGGTCGAGCTCGTACATGTACAGCGTGTACGGCTTGGCCCCCGCAGCCGCCACCGGCCGGACCTCGTCCACGCGCACCTGCCCCGACTCGACAAGATCGACCGGATACCGCTCCCAACGGAACGGCCTCCTCCGGGGCCAGCTGTCCGCGATGTACAGATGCGATGCGCGTTTAGTGCTCGGCGTGCGCCTTACGGCCCACCGTGCCGTCCGCACACGACGTCCCGATCAGTAGCCGGTCCGCAGGACCGCGCGTACGCGACTCGGTTTGCACGCGGGCGTCCACTCGGCGCTGCCGCCCGCCGCGCGCGAAGCTCCGAGACCCACCCGCTGGCACTGACGGCCCCGCTACCGCGCGAGTATCAGGCTCATCGCCTCGGCGCGCGTCGTGGCGTCGCGCAGCTGGCCGCGGACCGCTGATGTCGTCGTCTTCGCGCCGGGCTTGCGGATGCCGCGCACCGACATGCACATGTGCTCGGCCTCGATGACGACGATCGCACCGCGCGCTTCGAGGATGCGCGTGAGGGAGTCGGCGATCTGAGTGGTCAGGCGCTCCTGCACCTGGGGCCGGCGGGCGTAGACGTCCACGAGCCGCGCCAGTTTCGAGAGCCCCGTGATCTTGCCGCTGACCGCGGGGATGTACCCGACGTGGGCCACACCGTGGAAGGGCAGGAGGTGGTGCTCGCACAGGCTCACGATCTCGATGTCCTTCACCAGGACCATCTCGTCGTGCCCCAGGTCGAAGGTCGTGGTCAGCACGTCCTCCGGCTCCTGCCTCAGCCCGGCCAGGATCTCCTTGTACGAACGCGCCACCCGAGCCGGCGTCTCCCGCAGCCCCTCCCGGTCCGGGTCCTCGCCGACCGCGATGAGCAGTTCCCGGACGGCGTTCTCCGCCCGCTTCTCGTCGAATTCGCCGACGGAGCGCTCGCCATCCAACGTCACCGGGTCGGTCATAGTGCTGCCTCGTTCCTTGTCCGTCAGCTCAGGGCACACAAGCGGGATGCCGCGCCCCCAGGCTAAAACCCTGGTGACGCGGCATCCATTCCGGGCCCCGTGGGGCTTCCGGGTCAGCTGTCCGGGCGGGTGTCCTCGGTGGGGAGGTCCACGCTCTCCACCGGCTGGGCGCCGTTGGACGGGGCCAGCTCCTTCGGGGAGAGGACCGGCGGGCGGGTCGACGGCGTGCGGCGCGACGAACCGGTCCAGGCGGGACGGTTCGGGCGCTTCACGATGTGCTTGAAGACCTCGGCGAGCTCCTCCTTGTTCAGCGTCTCCTTCTCCAGGAGCGTCAGAACCAGGTTGTCGAGGACGTCGCGGTTCTCGACCAGGATCTCCCACGCCTCGTTGTGCGCGGTCTCGATGAGCTTCTTGACTTCCTCGTCGACCAGCGCGGCGACCTCTTCGGAGTAGTCGCGCTGGTGACCCATCTCACGGCCCAGGAAGGGCTCGGAGTTGTCGGAGCCGAACTTGATCGCGCCGAGCCGCTCGGTCATGCCGTACTGCGTGACCATCGCGCGGGCGGTGGCCGTGGCCTTCTCGATGTCGTTCGCGGCGCCCGTGGTCGGGTCGTGGAAGACGAGCTCCTCCGCGGCGCGCCCGCCCAGCATGTACGCCAGCTGGTCGAGCATCTCGTTGCGCGTGGTGGAGTACTTGTCCTCCTCCGGCAGCACCATGGTGTAGCCGAGCGCCCGCCCGCGCGACAAGATCGTGATCTTGTGCACGGGGTCGGAGTTGGGCGAAGCCGCCGCGACCAGGGCGTGACCGCCCTCGTGGTACGCGGTGATCTTCTTTTCCTTGTCCGACATGATCCGGGTCCGCTTCTGCGGTCCGGCCACGACGCGGTCGATCGCCTCGTCCAGCGAGCTGTTGTCGATCAGCTTCTTGTCGCTGCGGGCCGTCAGCAGCGCGGCCTCGTTCAGCACGTTGGAGAGATCGGCGCCGGTGAAGCCGGGCGTGCGCCGGGCGACGGCCGACAGGTCGACGTCCGGGGCGACGGGCTTGCCCTTCTGGTGGACCTTGAGGATCTCCATACGGCCCTGCATGTCCGGGCGGTCGACCGCGATCTGCCGGTCGAAGCGGCCGGGGCGCAGCAGCGCCGGGTCGAGGATGTCCGGCCGGTTCGTGGCGGCGATCAGGATGACGCCGCCCTTCACGTCGAAGCCGTCCATCTCCACGAGCAGCTGGTTCAGCGTCTGCTCGCGCTCGTCGTGGCCGCCGCCGAGGCCCGCGCCGCGGTGCCGGCCGACGGCGTCGATCTCGTCGACGAAGACGATCGCCGGGGCGTTCGCCTTGGCCTGCTCGAACAGGTCGCGGACGCGCGAGGCGCCGACGCCGACGAACATCTCGACGAAGTCGGAGCCGGAGATCGAGTAGAACGGCACGCCCGCCTCGCCCGCGACGGCGCGCGCGAGCAGCGTCTTGCCCGTACCGGGCGGTCCGTACAGCAGGACGCCCTTGGGGATCTTGGCGCCGACGGCCTGGAACTTCGCCGGCTCCTGGAGGAACTCCTTGATCTCGTGGAGTTCCTCGACCGCCTCGTCCGACCCGGCGACGTCCGAGAACGTCGTCTTGGGGGTGTCCTTGGTGATCAGCTTCGCCTTCGACTTCCCGAAGTTCATGACTCGGGAGCCGCCGCCCTGCATCTGATTCATCAGGAACAGGAACACGACGACGATGAGGACGAAGGGAAGCAGCGAGAGCAGTACGCCGATGAACGGGTTCTGCTTCGATGTCGAGATGTTGTAGCCGTCCGAGATGCTGTTCGCCTCGGACTTGGACTGCAGCGTCTTGGCGAGGTCGACGCCCTGGTCGCCGATGTAGTTCGCCTGGATCTTGTCGCTGCCCTTGACCTTCTGGCCGTCCTTGAGCTGGACCTTGATCTTGTTCTCGTCACCGGTGGTCAGCTCGGCCGATTTCACCTGGTCCTTGTCGATCGCCTGCACGACCTGACTGGTGTCCACCGACTTGTAGCCGCCGGACGAGCCGACGACCTGCATCAACACGACCACGGCGAGGACGGCCAGCACGATCCACATGACCGGCCCACGGAAGTAGCGCTTCACGTCCATCCATACGGGGCGCGAGCGCCCCGTCCCTCCTGCCACAGTGAGGCACGGCAGCCCCTACGCGGGGGCGCCAGTGCGTGCGGTGATAGCTCGACCTTAGAAAAAGCTCGACCTTTGGAAATGACTGACCTTCGGACGGTACCCCAGCATTGTCACCCGACGCCGCCTCAGCCAGTCAACAAACCCGCCTTCCCATGCTCCAACGGCGGGATGCCGCAATGCGTTCCCCGCGCGCCGGAACGGTCCGGCCGGGCGTGCTCAGCCGCCGTATACGTGCGGCGCGAGCGTGCCGACGAACGGCAGGTTGCGGTACTTCTCGTCGAAGTCGAGGCCGTATCCGACCACGAACTCGTTGGGGATGTCGAAGCCCACCCACTTCACGTCGATGGCGACCTTGGCCGCCTCCGGCTTGCGCAGCAGAGTGACGACGTTCAGCGACGCCGGCTCGCGCGAGCCGAGGTTCGACAGCAGCCAGGACAGCGTCAGACCGGAGTCGATGATGTCCTCGACGATCAGAACGTGCTTGCCCTTGATGTCGGTGTCGAGGTCCTTGAGGATCCGTACGACGCCGGAGGACTGGGTGCCCGCGCCGTACGAGGACACCGCCATCCAGTCCATCGTGACCGGGGAGGACAGCGTACGCGCGAGGTCCGCCATGACCATGACGGCGCCCTTGAGCACGCCGACGATCAGCAGATCCTTGCCCGCGTACTCCGCGTCGATCTTCGCGGCCAGCTCCGCCAGCTTCGCGTCGATCTCTTCCTTGGTGATGAGCACCGACTTGAGGTCGGTGCCCATGTCCTTGTCGTCCACCCGCGCCACTCTCGCTCGATTCAGGCTCGTCCGGCTTGCCGAGGCCCGTTCGCGCGCACGCGAATCAGCCCTGCCGGATGACCAGTCTGCCACCCTGCCTGCGGACCATGACGCGGCCGGGGAGGTTGATGGCCCCCTGACCCCGCCATCCGGTGATCAGCCGGTCGACTTCCTCGATGTGCCGGGCGAAGAGCGAACCGGCCGGGGAGCCCGCCGAGATGGCCGCGCGGCGCAGCACCCGGCGGCGCACGGCGGCCGGGAGGCGGTAGAGCCGGGCGGTGTCGAGGTCGCCGCTCTCGGTCCGCACGGACGCCTCGGCGTCGGCGGCCCAGCCGTCCAGCGCGTCCGCGTCGTCGCGGGAGAGCTGCGCGGTACGGGCCAGCGCCTCGACGACGCCCTTGCCGAGCGCTTTCTCCAGGACCGGCAGCGCTTCGTGCCGCACGCGGGAGCGGGTGAAGGCGGGGTCCGCGTTCTGCGGGTCGTCCCATACGGGCAGGGCCTGGAC
>NZ_JBHVHQ010000135.1:0-13748 GCF_042800135.1 Streptomyces sp. NPDC057654
GCGTCAGGGCCGCGACGGCCAGGGAAGGGGCGATCCCGGCGGCGGCCAGGCCCGCGGGGCCGGTTTCCGAGAGGGGGACGCCGAAGCGCGCCAAGCGCAACGGCATCAGGGACTCGACCGGCGCCTTGCGCCGCCACGCGCGGCCGTAGCGGGCCTGGAGGCGGGCGCGGTAGACGAGGCGTTCCTGTTCCAGCTGGATGACCTGCTCGTAGCTGCGCAGCTCCCACAGCTTCATCCGCCGCCACAGGCGGAACGTGGGAACGGGGGAGAGCAGCCAGCGAGTGAGGCGGACGCCTTCCATGTGCCGGTCGGCCGTGATGTCGGCGATCCGCCCGACCGCGTGGCGTGCGGCTTCGACGGAGACGACGAAGAGCACGGGGATGACGGCGTGCATGCCGACGCCGAGCGGGTCGGGCCAGGCGGCGGCGCCGTTGAAGGCGATGGTGGCGGCGGTGAGCAGCCAGGCGGTCTGGCGCAGCAGCGGGAAGGGGATCCGCATCCAGGTCAGGAGCAGGTCCAGGGCCAGGAGGACGACGATTCCGGCGTCGATGCCGATGGGCAGGACGTCGGCGAATCCGCCGAAACCCTTCTTGAGGGCGAGGTCGCGCACGGCGGCGTACGAACCGGCGAAGCCGATTCCGGCGATCACCATCGCCCCCGCCACGACGAGACCGATCAATATGCGGTGCGTACGCGTCAGCTTGGTCACTTCCGTCGCGGACACCCGCGATCCCTCCCCGCCCTCGAATACCGGCGCGCCAAGACTGGCACACCCGTTCGGGGCGGGGCGCGGCGGCTGTTGCTATGGGCTACTTGTTGATGGCGGCGACAGAGGCGAGAGCCTCCTTGGCGGCGGTCTCCGCCTGCTTCAGCAGTTCGTCGGCGTCGGGCGACTTGGCCCCCTGGAAGCCCGCGCCGTCGTACTGCACCGTGACGACGGCATTGGCGGTACGGGCGACGACCCGCTGGTCGCGGTAGTTGTCGCCGCCCCGTCTGGCCTCGGCCTTGACCGTGTTGGCCTGGTCGCCGACGCCGTCGGCCGTGCCGGTCTTGACGTTCTTCGCGCCGTCCGCCTTGGTGGCCTTGTCGGTCTGCTGGGTGACGTACGCCTTGGCGCGCTGGTCGCCGGAGCCGAGGGTCGGCTGGGAGGGGAAGAGGTTGAGTTCGATGGTGAGGGCGCGGTACTGCATGTCCTTGACGTCGTCGTCATCCGTGCCGTTCCACAGGCAGGAGGTGGAGCTCCCGTTCTTGGGGGGCTTGAGGGCCTTGCCGTTCTTCTCCTTGACGTTGGGCACGAGCTTGTCGACCGTCTTCGTCGAGATCTCCTTGCAGGCTTCGGGGAGCTTGGAGAACGCGGCGGCCTCGACGGTGGGCGAGGCGCTGGCCGAGGAGGAGGCGGCGGAGGACGAGCTCGACGAGTCCTTCTTCTTCGAGCCGGAGTCGTCGGAGCAGCCGGTGGCGACGAGCATCACCGGTACTGCTCCGCAGGCGAGGATTCGGGCGAGTCGCGGGGCTGTGCTGTGCATGGGTCCTTCGCTCATTCGGTCGGTGTCGACGGGCGGGCCGGCGGCAGCCGGGCGGATCCGGCCGGTGCCGGCGGGCGCCGGGCGGGACTACCGGCACGGTACGCGGCCGGGGCGCGGCGGCGGCCCAAGTGTGGCGATACTCGCCGTAACTCGATGCGGTTCGACGAGGCTCGATGCGACTCGCCGGATCAGTCGCTGAAGTGCTCGGCGAGCTCATGGGCCAGTCCGCGGGCCTTGCTCTGGAGGTCCTCGCTGCTGGGGGTGTGGTGCTTGTCGGCGGCCCACTGGTCGTATCCGACGGTGACGAGGACGTTCGAGGAGCGGAAGACGATGGTGATGTCGCGGTGCACGCCGGAGTCGGTGCTGGCGAGCCGGTCGTTGAGGAAGGCGTCGTCGCCGAGGTCGTTCAGGAGCCGGGGGGCGAGGTCGGCGGCGTTCGCGGTGGGGGAGGCGGGGGCCGAGGGGGTGGTGGGCGTGCCGGGGGTGGCCGTGGGGCTCGTATCGGCGTCGCCCTCCGCGAGGAGCTGGGCGGACGAGCCGTGGTTCTGCGGCGTGGAGGAGCCGGCGGAGCCGTTGCCCGCGGATGTGTTGCCGGCGGAGTGGCCCGGCGGGTGGCCCGTGGAGGAGCCGGTCGGGATGTTGGCGGCGCTGGCCCGCGCCTCGTAGAGCTGCCGGGCCCGGTCGTCGTCGCTGACGGCGGGGTCGTAGGAGACCACGCGCTCGTAGTCGACCGCGATATGGCGGGTGCCGTCGGGCGTCTCCAGGCTCCAGCGGCAGCCGACGCGCCGGTCGGTGTCGTAGGTGAGGTTGGGCTGTCCGGCGTACGTCTTCTCGGCGTCCTGGTCGCTCTGGTCGTCGACGCCGGGCAGCATGGTGCGCAGCGTCTTGCGGTCGACCTTTCCGCAGGGCTCGGGGAGCGACTGGTACTTGCCGGGCTGCGCGGCGGTCGCGGACGGACTGGAGTCCCTGGACTTGGCGTCGTCGCCGGAGCCGGTGGTCCCGGATCCGGAGCTGCAACCGCTCGCCAGCCCGACCGTGAGCAGGGCCGCGGCCAGTGCGGCGACTGGTGCGTACGCCTTTCGCTGCACTGTTCAGAGCCCCTTTCGCCGGAAAACTGGTTGCCGCCCGAAGGGGGCGGCCGGAAACAATGTCTACCGCACGTACTGCCGCGCCTGCCGGTTCTCCGCCGTCAATCCGACGTTAGGTCCGGCTTTTGCGCTTCAAGGGTTTTGTGGGGGAATGAGGTAAGTCATGTCGTACACCGAGGTGCCCGGGGCGCAGGTCCCGATCCGCATGTGGGCCGATCCGGCGTCGGTCGAGGACGGCGCGATGCAGCAGCTGCGCAATGTCTCGACGCTGCCGTGGATCAAGGGGCTGGCCGTGATGCCGGACGTGCACTACGGCAAGGGCGCGACGGTCGGCTCGGTGATCGCCATGCGCGGGGCGGTCTGCCCGGCGGCGGTCGGGGTGGACATCGGCTGCGGCATGTCGGCCGTGAAGACCTCGCTCACCGCCAATGACCTGCCGGGGGATCTGTCGCGGCTGCGCTCCAAGATCGAGCAGGCGATTCCGGTGGGGCGGGCGATGCACGACGATCCGGTGGACCCGGGGCGGATGCACGGCTACCCGACGGCCGGGTGGGACGACTTCTGGGCGCGGTTCGACGGGGTGGCGCAGGCGGTCAGGTTCCGGCAGGGGCGGGCCGTGAAGCAGATGGGTTCGCTCGGCTCCGGCAACCACTTCATCGAACTCACGTACGACGAGACGGGCGCCGTCTGGCTCATGCTGCACTCCGGCTCCCGGAACATCGGCAAGGAACTGGCCGAACACCACATCGGCACCGCGCGGGACCTCCCGCACAACCAGGGCCTCGTCGACCGCGACCTCGCCGTCTTCATCGCCGACACCCCGCAGATGGCGGCCTACCGGCACGACCTCTTCTGGGCCCAGGAGTACGCGAAGCACAACCGCGCCGTCATGATGGCCCTCTTCCAGGACGTGGTCCGCCGGGAGTTCAAGAAGGCGCGCGTCACCTTTGACTCTGTCATCTCCTGCCACCACAACTACGTCTCCGAGGAGCGCTACGACGGCATGGACCTGCTCGTCACCCGCAAGGGCGCGATCCGCGCGGGCAGCGGCGAGTACGGCATCATCCCCGGCTCCATGGGCACCGGCTCGTACATCGTCCGCGGCCTCGGCAACGCCGCCTCCTTCAACTCCGCCTCCCACGGCGCGGGCCGCCGCATGAGCCGCAACGCCGCGAAGCGGCGCTTCTCCGCCAAGGACCTGGAGGACCAGACCCGCGGCGTCGAATGCCGCAAGGACTCCGGCGTCGTCGACGAGATCCCCGCCGCCTACAAGCCCATCGAGCAGGTCATCGACCAGCAGCGCGACCTCGTCGAGGTCGTCGCCAAGCTCAAGCAGGTCATCTGCGTGAAGGGGTGACCGCCGCGCTGCACTCGATCGTCCCGGGCCGGCTTCGGTCCGGGACCAGCGCGTTGTGGGGGCGCTGACTGCAACGACGTGCGATTGCCGACGTCGATAGCGGTCGGGCTCGCTGTGTCTCTCATCTGTGAGTTGGCAGACGTCCACCGCCGTCTGGAGGCCTTTACACACAGGGGAGCGCTAACGTGATGAATAGTGAGGTGCGTTGTGCAAGTTCTAGGGGGGCCTATGCCGCAAGGAGTCCGTGGGAACAGCATCAACCCGACCGCGTACAACGCGCTGGCTGATGCCCTGACAGTGATCTATTGGAACAAGTCGCCGTTCGAGCGCTACCTGCGAGGGCTGTTGCGCAACCACAGCGAGCTCGTGGCTCAACTCGACTTCCATGCCACGAAGCGTGAAACCTCCGGGCTGCTCGTCGATCTGCTGCGCGCCAACGAAGCTCGGTACTTCGATGTGGCCCTTGAGATCATGCTCGATGTTGCCGACCTTGAGCGGTTTCCCAACTTGGAGCAGCAGGTTGACCACGCGGAGATGTTGCCCAAGGCGGAGGCTGCCGTCGCGGAGCTGCGCAGGTGGACGCAGAAGCTGAGGGAGACCGTCGCAGAGCACAAAGATTACGCGGCCTCTATAGCGGCGAGCGCACAGGCAGCTCAGGCTACTCGGTTGTTCGCGGAAGACCATGAGAGGTTGAAGCAGCGCTTCCTCCAGATGCGTGCGGCAACTGATCCACACCAGAGGGGCCGGGACTTCGAGGGCTTCATCAACGAACTGTTCGCTCTCTATGACTTGGACCCGCAGGCGTCGTACGAGATGCCGCATGAGCAGATCGATGGTGCGTTCGTCTTCGATACGGACCACTACATACTCGAAGCCAAGTGGTGGCGGGAGCGGATCGGCCGACGAGAGCTCGATGTGTTCAAGGCCAACATCGAGCGCAAGGGGAAGAACACTCTCGGCCTTTACGTCAGCGTCGAAGGTTTCACACAGGATGCATTGGCGGTCTACAGCCTGAGTACGCCCTTCATCACGATGGACGGCAGCGACTTCATGGCAGTCCTGGACCAGCGCATCAGATTGGATGAACTGATGGGCCACAAGAAACGTCACGCCAGTCGAACGGGCCACTGCCACCTGCCTGTATCCGAGATCTTCTCTCGCGCCGGGTAGCTTCCGGTGTGGAGGCAGCGCGCAACTTCGCATCGCACGGCAATGGACTTGTACGTGTTTGGGGCTCTCAGGCGGACCGGACGTCGGCACATGGTCCGCGGCTGGGGAGCAGGGCCTGCGCGATACGGACAGCTGATGCGCTCCGGGGCGGCAGGGGGGCGTTCTGGGCTCATGGCGCGTACCGGGCCACCGTGTAGGCGATCGGGCCGGTGAGCGCGGCGTTCGGGTCGTTCAGCATGTCCAGTACTTCGAACCCGGCGCAGGACGCGTAGTGCTCCAGTTCGCGCGGGAACAGTACGCGCCGCCGGATCGTGTCGTGTGCTTCGTCGCCCGACGGCAGGGCCCAGCGCCTGTGCATGGTGTCGATCTGCGTGCGCAGGTCCCATTCGTAGCCGATGGTGACCTGCGCGGGGCCGGCCGGGGTCGCGACGGTCGCGGTGGCGGGTTCGGGGCGGACGGTGGGCGATACGGGCGAGCAGAGGACGAGGAGGGTACCGGGGAGCGCGTGCGCGGCGAAGGTGGCGAATACCGCGCTGATGCCGTCGTTGTCGTGCACGTACGCCAGGGAGTTGCCGAGACACACCACGGCGTCCACGTACCGCCGGAGCCGGACGGTGCGCATGTCGCCGAGCCGGATGTCGAGCGCGGGCCGTACCCGGCGCGCGTAGTCGACCAGGCCGGGCTGGATGTCCACGCCGACGCACCCGAAGCGCTCGGCCAGGATTCCCAGGTCCCGGCCCGTCCCGCAGCCGAAGTCCGCCAGCGTGGCGGCGTCCGGGCGGTGGCGTTCGATCAGGGCCCGGCAGGCGGCGGCGCTGCCGCTGTCCTCCTGGACCGCGTCGTACAGCGCGGGGTCCCGGTAGAAGAGGTTCGATGCTTCCACGTGCTCGGCTTCCTCGTCGGTGTCGTCACATGAGGCTGCGCAGCCCGACTTCCAGGGAGAGCACGTCGCACAGCAAGTCGGGCACCGTAGGCGAGCGCTCTGCGTCTGCTCCGGCTCGGGCGAGCGCTTTCGGGTCGACGTAGCCGAGGTCGGCCAGCACCGATTCCCGCGCCATGCCCTCCAGGACGCGGAGCCCGTACGAGCGGAGACCGGCCTCCATGACGCCGAGGAAGTTCTCCGGTTCCCGCGGCGAGGCGACGGCCTCCGGCATTCCGGCTCGCCGCAGGCGCTCCCGGAACAGGGCCTTCCCGCGCTTGTACTCGTGCGGCAACTGCTCCATGAACCGCACGATACGGGGGTGCACCAGGGGGCTCACGGGCCAGATCCCGGCGCGCAGGAACCCGGGGTTGTGGAGCCCGAAGGCCATCAGCGTCGGCACCGGAAGCACAGGCATCGGCGCCAGTTGTTCGTTCACGTCGGCGAGTGCTTCGGCGGCTTGGGGGCCGAGCCACGGCACGGGTTCCGGCGGCGGAAGCTCCGTGCTCGTCCGCGAATGGTGAGCGTTGATCTCATCGCCGCCGCTGCCGGTGAACATCACTTCGCAACCGCGGGCCGCCGCCTGGGCGCGGACGACATCGAACGCCTCCCGGTAGAAAGCGCCCGCTGGGTCGTGGGGCGTGCCGAGCGCCCGCACTCCGCCGGGTACGAACGGCGGGTGCCGCATGGCGGGAATGGACGTGTCATGGAAGCCGCAGTGGTCCGCCAGAGCCTGCCGACGCGCCCTCTGCCCGATGCCGATGCTGCCGTCCATCAGGAGCCCGAAGCTGTGCACCTCGTGGAAGCCGACCGTGTTCACGGCGAGGGCGACGTTGCCGGAATCGGCTCCGCCCGAGAGCTCCAGACCGACGCAGCCGGTCGCTGCGGGAGCTTCATGGACGGCCTCGGTCAGCAATGCGTCGAATACGTCCAGCGGGTCCACGCCGGTGCACAGCGTACGGGGCGCGAGGACGTGCTCGGCGGGCTCCGGGTACCGCACGGTGAGGCCGGAGGACGTGAAGACGGCTGTGGCCCGCTCGGTGAGCCGGTACACCCCTCCGAACAGCGTGTCCGCGGTGTACCGGTGCTGCCTGGTCAAGGCCCGCGCCACGACGCGCGCCACGAGCCGGTCGGTGCGCACGTACGGGTACAGCTCCGCCAAGTCCCACGACGCGTGCAGCACGTCTCCCGCGGCTACGAGGTAGAGGGGAGCCGTGCCGAACAGACCCGCCGACACCCGGACTTCCCGTGGGCGCATCGCGACCGTGATGAAGTCCGCCACCCCCTCCTTGCACTCCCTCACCTTGAGCGTGACGCTCGGGACCCGGTCGTCGTCGAACTCCACGGCGAGTGCCGAGACGGAAGCGGATCTGATCCAGCTGCTTCCGCTGGTTCCGCAGACCCAACGGCCCTCGCGGAACCGCCAGTACGGGCAGTCCAGATCCGGCAGACGCAGACGCATCGAGAGCATGTAGTCACCTTTCGAAGCGGTGCGGCGGAGTGCGGCCTGGTCGGCCCCGCTCCGCCGCACGTCATGCGCGAATCACTTGCAGTGGTCGCCGTTGTTGTCGCCGCCACCCGGCATCTTGTCCTGTAGCGCAGCGCTCATGGCCGGTACTCCGGTGACCAGGTCGCCGGTGAACAGATCGTCCACGTTCATGGAGTTCTCCTCTCAGGGAAAGCGATATCCGCGACGGATGCCGCGGAGTGAGCCTTGGTTCTGCCTCCAAGTAACCGCACGGATGCATACAGCGATATCGTTGCGGCGGTGTCTGGACTTGAAAGCCTTGAAAGTTCGTAAAGGCCGGGGGAGCTGAAGGTCATGGCAGTACGTGAACCGAACGCGGCCCTCGGCCGGCTGATCGCCGAGAGCCGATGGACGTACCGCCAGTGCGCCTGGGCTGTGAACCGGGTCGGCACGGAGACCGGTATGCCGCTTCGCTACGACGAGTCGGCCGTGAGCCACTGGCTCGGCGGGACTGTTCCTCGTGGTGCTGTGCGGGCGTGCATCCTCGAAGCCTTCTCGCGTCGGCTCGACCGGCCCGTGACCCATGCCGAGGCCGGTCTGCCGGTTCCACGGGACCACTCCGGTGCTACCGCGGATAGCGTGGAAGGGATGGTCGACCTGGGGAGGCAGGACATGGATCCGTCCCGGCGGAGCGTCCTGGGGGCGGGGCTGTTCTCCGTGGCGCTCACGATCCCGGGGTGGCCCGAGGTGATCGGGCGGGCCGAGGCGGTGGCGGCCAGGCGGGTTTCGCGGATCGGGTCGGGCGATGTGGACATGGTCGTCGCCATGACCGAGCGCGTTTCGGAGCTCGACGACCAGTTCGGCGGCCGTCACGCGCGCCCCATGGCGGCTGCGTTCATGGTCAACACGGTTGCGGCGTACCTGCGCGCCGACGCGTCGGCCGAGGTGCGCCGGGCGATGCTGTCCGCCGCTTCCGACCTGCTCTATCTGACCGGCTACATGGCCGTGGACGAAGGGCTGCACGGGCTCGCGCAGCGCTACTACGTGAAGGCTCTGGAGCTGGCGGGGGCGGCCGAGGACCACCTGACGTACTGCACCGTGCTGCGCGGCATGAGCGTGCAGGCCGTCGATCTGGGGCACGGCGGCAGGGCGCTGGAGCTGGCGGACGCGGCTGCCGCCGCCGCTCCCGCGGCCGGGCCCCGGATGCGGGCCTTCCTCGCCGGGCAGCAGGGGCACGCGGCCGCGAAGACCGGGGACCGTATGGCGGCGCTGCGGTATCTCCGCGAGGCGGAGGCCGCCATGGACCGTGCGGAGGCGCGGGGCAGGGCATTCGGTTCGTACGATCCGGCGTCGCTGAACTACCACGTCAGCCAGGTGCGTTACGAACTGGGCGACGTCCCCGGCGCCGTCGAGGCCATGCGGCGGTCGGACCGGGTGCGGTACAGCGTCTACCGCCGCGCCCGGGTGCGGCACCGGGCCCTCCTGGCGGAGCGGCAACTGGAGCTGGGCCACCTCGAAGCGGCATGCGCCACCTGGCATCAGGCCCTCGACGACTACCCCATGGTCCAGTCGGGCCGCGCCGATGAGCGAGTGAAGGCGATGCTCGGCCTGCTGCGCCCCCATGTGCGGAATGCCGCCGCCCGCGATCTCTACGACCGGGCGCGGGCCGTCGCCCGGCCGGCCCCGGCCAGGTGAGCGGCGGGGTCGGGGCCGGGCGGCCGAGCGGTGTACGGGGCTACGCGGCGTCCTCCGGGTACCAGCGGAGTTCGATTCTGTTGCCGTCGGGGTCGAGGATGTAGATGGAGTGGGCGTCGCCGCGGGCGCCGAAGCGTTGGGCGGGGCCGTCGACGACGGTGAAGACGCCGGAGTCCAGGACCTCCTGCCAGTCGAGGGGGTCGACCGTGAGGCAGAAATGGTCGACGTTGGACTCGCCGCGGGGGGCCTGGACCAGGTCGAGGATGGCGGTCGGGCTGATGCGGACCGAGGGGAACGACGCCTTGCCCGCGCGCCATTCGTCCACGCGGACCGGCTCCAGGCCGAGCGGGCCGCAGTAGAAGTCCAGGGAGCGTTCGGGGTCGGCGACGTTGAGGACCAGGTGGTCGATGGCCGTTACGCGCATGGAATTCTCCTCGGGCGGTCAGTTCTCTCGGTGGACCTTGAAGTTGGACGCCTGGGCGCGGGGGCGCAGGACCAAGAGGTCGACGTTGACGTGGGCCGGGCGGGTGACCGTCCAGGCGATGGTGTCGGCGACGTCGTCGGCGGTCAGCGGCTCGGCCACGCCCGCGTAGACGTTGGCCGCTTTCTCCTCGTCGCCGCGGAACCGGGTGAGGGCGAACTCGTCGGTCTTGACCATGCCCGGCGCGATCTCTATGACGCGTACGGGCTGCCCGCACAGTTCCAGGCGCAGTGTCTCCGCGATGGCGTGCGCGCCGTGCTTGGCGGCGACGTAGCCTCCGCCGCCCTCGTATGTGCCCAGGCCCGCGGTCGAGGAGAGGATCAGGACGGTGCCGTCGCCGGAGGCGACCAGGGCGGGCAGCAGGGCCTGCGTGGTGTTGAGCACGCCGAGGACGTTGACCTCGTACATGGCGCGCCAGTCGGCGGGGTCCGCGGAGGCGACGGGGTCGAGGCCGAGCGCGCCGCCCGCGTTGTTGACCAGGACGTCGCAGCGGTCGAGCCCGGCCGCGAAGGCGTCCACGGCGGCGCGGTCGGTGACGTCGAGCGCCTGCGCGTCGGCCCGGTGGCCCGCCTCCGTCAGCTCGGCGGCCAGCGCCTCGACGCGGTCCTTGCGGCGGGCGGTGAGGACGACGCGGTAGCCCTCGGCGGCCAGCCGGCGGGCGGTGGCGGCGCCGATGCCGCTGCTGGCGCCGGTGATGACCGCGGTACGGGCGGTGGCGGCGGCGTCAGTCGTGGCGGATGCGGATGCGGATGCGGTGGCGGCGTCAGCGGGCGGCATGGGCTCTCCTCTAGCGCTGGGTGCGGGGGTGTCGGGTGCGGATCTTCACGCGGTCACGTGGTCACGTAGTCACGCGGTCGCGTGGTCACGTCTGCACGCTTCGCGCAGGATATGCCCGGCCGCCCCCGCTCAGCGGCCCCTCGGCGCATACATGATCACGGCCACCCCGGCGAGGCAGATCAGCGCGCCGAGCACGTCGAAGCGGTCCGGGCGGTAGCCGTCCGCGGCCATGCCCCAGGCCAGCGAACCGGCGACGAACACCCCGCCGTACGCGGCGAGGATCCGGCCGAAGTCCGCGTCCGGCTGGAGGGTGGCGACGAATCCGTACGCGCCGAGGGCCACGATCCCGCCGCCGATCCACGCCCATCCGCGCTGCTCGCGCACCCCCTGCCAGACGAGCCACGCGCCCCCGATCTCCAAGAGGGCCGCGAGGAGGAAGAGAGCGATGGAGCGCACGGTGAGCATGGGGCAACCGTACGGTGGCCGAATCGTGGTCGGGAATGTCACCTTCCGTCGCGGGCCACTCAGTTGAGAACAAGTGACACCAATAAGGGAAATTGCTCACTGATCATATGAATTGGCTGCTATAAAACCATCCTTGGGTTTGCGCACGGGGGAGGGGCAGCCCATGGCCGATTCGGACAGGAACAGGGTCCGCATCCACGGCGATGTCTTCGGGCAGGTCGTCGTCGGCGACCACAACGTGGTGATCAATGCCGAGGCGGGCTCGTCCGTCACCTACCGGGCCGAGGGGCCGCCCGCCGTCCGCCGGCGCGCCCGCCCCCTGGGCTGGGCCCTGCCCGCCCGCGCCCCCGCCCTGCTGGCCCGTACGGGCGAACTCGCCGCACTGGGACGGTGGCTGGCCGCAGGCGAACCGGTGCAGGTGCACGGGCCGCCCGGCCTCGGCAAGACCGCGCTGCTGCGCGCCTTCGCCGCCGACCGCGTCGCGCGCGGCGGCGCCGTCGTCCACCTCCCCGCCGCCGGGCTGACCGCCGAGGACGTCGTCCAGGAGATCTTCCACGCCTGCTTCGAGGTGACGGACTACAAGCCGGAACTCGCCGTCATGCGGCGGCTGATGGGCTCGCTGCGCGGGCTGCTGATCGTCATCGACGACTTCGACGGCTCCCCCGAGGAGCTCGCCGACCTCGTCCACGCCACCCCTGGCTGCGAGCTGCTGCTCTCCTCCGTGGAGCGCGGACTCGGCCGCGGCCGGCCGGGCGGTACCGCCGCCGAGGGGATCGGCGGCCGGCCGATGCGCCTCGAAGGGCTCCCCGAACACGCCGCGCTCGACCTGCTCGTACGCGAACTGGGCCGCCCGCTGCGCGGCCGCGAGATCACCGCGGCGCGCCGCCTCGTCGCCGCCGTGGAGGGCCACCCGCTCACCCTGGTGCAGGCCGCCGCCGCGATGAGCGCCTCCGCCGCCAGCCGCGCCGTCACGGGCGTCGTCGGCCAGGGCGCGTACGGCCCGTACGAGGCGTTCGAGGCGCTCGCGACGGACGAGTCGGTGTTCGCGGTGGGCATCGCCGGGCGGCTCAGCGAGCGCGCGGCGCGGCTGCTGCGCCTGCTGTGCGCCTTCGACCCGCTGCCGGTGTCCCTGGGGCTGCTGACCGTGTTCACCGGGGGCGCGGATCGCGCCGCCCTGGCCGAACTGGGCGCCCTGCGCCTCGCCGTGGCCGACGGCGCGGGCTACCGGGCCGTGGGCCGCCTCGCCGTGCTCGTCGCCGAACGGGTGGGCCCGCCCCGGCAGGCCGCCGACTTCGCCGCGCCGCTGGTCGCGTGGGTACGTACCAGAGCCACCCCGCAGCAGACGGCCGCCGAGTCCGCTGCCATCGGGCGCGTCCTGGAGTCCGCGTGCTGGGCCGGCCACCACACGGCGGTACGGGACCTGGCGCGGGCCGCGGCCCCCGCGCTGGCCCGGTCGCTGCGCTGGGGCGCGTGGCGCCAGGCCCTCGAACTCGGCGAGCGTGCGGCCCTGGAGATCGGCGCCGCCCACGACGCCGAGTACTTCGCCCACGAACGGGACGTGCGCCGCCGCGCGCTGGCCGCCGGGTTCGGGGCGCTGGCCGGTGGCGGCGGCGGGGGGTACGCGCTGGCGGCGGCCCACCACGGCGTGCCCGGCGTCGGCCCCGCCCCCGGCCCGCAGCCCGTTCCCTCTTCACCCGCCCCCTCCTCGCCCGGGGGCGTTCCGTCGCAGCTGAAAGGGGACGCGCCGGGGGGCCGGTCCGGCCGCCTGCGGCCCAAGACCAAGGGCCGGTCGGGGCTGCGCGGCGCGATGACGCACCCGGCGGCGGTCGGGGCCGCCGTCGCCGCGGTCGTGGCGGGCGGCGTCCTCGCGGCGGCGTTCACCGCGGACGGCGACCGGCCGGAGGTACCGGCCCCGGCGATCTCCAGCGCCACGGCCGCCGGGCTGTCGCCCCCGGCGGTGACCAAAGGCGGGACCAGTGGGACCAGTGGGAGCAGCGGGGCTACGGGCGGGTCCACGGCCGGCCCCTCGGACGGGTCGTCGAGCGGGCCGAGCTCGCCGGGCCCGTCGCCGTCCGGCCGCGATCCGAGCGCGAGCCCGTCCTCCGGTACGTGCACACCGGTCGGCCTGCCTGCCGAGGACTTCGGACAGGTGGCGGTCGGGCAGTCGGTGACCAGGACCGTCCGCTTCGACAAGTGGCTGCCGTGCGACGACGAGAACTCGCTGAGCGTCTCCGACGAGCAAGGGGTGGTGGCCGCGATCGGTTCGCGCCCTTGGCGGACCGCCCTGAACGCCTGCCCGCCGCCGGCCGGTTCCCGGCTCTGCCTCTTCGACGTGACCTTCCGGCCGACGCGGCCGGGCGCGTACCGGGCGACCGTCACCATGCTCGACGACTGGGGTCAGGCGGACGTGTCGATGACGGTGAGCGGCGTCGCGGTGGAGGACAAGCCGACCGGCCCGACCGGGCCCACGAAGCCGACCGAACCGACTGAACCGACCGGACCGACCGGACCGGCCAGCCCTTCGGCGCCGACCGTGCCGACGGAGGCCACGAAGACCTCGGCGACGGCCGAACCGTCCGCTCCCACGAAGGAGCCGGCGCCGGCGCCGACCAGGACCACCAGGAAGCCGGGTCCGGAGAAGCCGGACCCCGAGAAGTCCGCCCCGAAGAAGCCCGACCCCGAGAAACCCTCCGAGGCCGAGGCCCCCACGGCCTCCCAGTCGCCCGACCCGCCCGACGCCCCGCCCGACAAACGGCCCGACCCCGACGCGCGATGAGCCGCCGACCCCCGCCACCACAGCAG
>NZ_JBHVHQ010000136.1:0-13747 GCF_042800135.1 Streptomyces sp. NPDC057654
GAGTGCGGCCCTGCGTGCGTACGAAGCGCGTACGCGGATGCTTACTCGCTGATCAGCGACCGCAGCACGTACTGGAGGATGCCGCCGTTGCGGTAGTAGTCCGCCTCGCCGGGGGTGTCGATGCGGACGACCGCGTCGAACTCCACGCCGGAGTCGGTGACGACCTTGACCGTACGCGGCGTGGTGCCGTTGTTCAGCTCGGTGACGCCGGAGACGGAGAAGGTCTCCTCACCGGTCAGGCCGAGGGACTCGGCGTTCTGGCCCTCCGGGTACTGGAGGGGGAGGACGCCCATGCCGATGAGGTTCGAGCGGTGGATGCGCTCGTACGACTCGGCGATGACGGCCTTGACGCCGAGGAGCGCGGTGCCCTTGGCGGCCCAGTCGCGGGACGAGCCGGAACCGTACTCCTTGCCCGCGAGCACGACGAGCGGGGTGCCCTGCTCGATGTAGTTGCGGGAGGCGTCGTAGATGTAGGAGACCGGCCCGCCGTCCTGGGTGAAGTCGCGGGTGAAGCCGCCCTCGGTGCCCGGCGCGATCTGGTTGCGCAGGCGGATGTTGGCGAAGGTGCCACGGATCATGATCTCGTGGTTGCCGCGCCGCGAGCCGTAGCTGTTGAAGTCGCGGCGCTCGACACCGTGCTCGGTCAGGTACTTGCCCGCCGGGGTGTCGGCCTTGATCGCACCGGCCGGGGAGATGTGGTCGGTGGTGACCGAGTCGCCCAGCTTGGCGAGGACGCGGGCGCCCGAGACGTCGGAGACCGGGGCCGGCTCCATCTGCATGCCCTCGAAGTACGGGGGCTTACGGACGTAGGTGGACTCGGAGTCCCACTCGAAGGTGTTGCCGGTCGGGATCGGCAGGGCCTGCCACTGGGCGTCGCCCGCGAAGACGTCGGAGTAGGACTTGTTGAACATGTCCTCGCCGATGGAGTTGGCCACGACGTCGTTGACCTCGGCCTCGGTGGGCCAGATGTCCTTGAGGTGGACCGGGTTGCCGTCCTGGTCGACGCCCAGCGCCTCGGTGGTGATGTCCACCTTCATGGAGCCCGCGAGGGCGTAGGCGACGACCAGCGGCGGGGACGCCAGGTAGTTCATCTTGACGTCGGGGTTGATCCGGCCCTCGAAGTTGCGGTTGCCGGAGAGCACCGAGGTCACGGCCAGGTCGTGGTCGTTGACGGCCTTGGAGACCTCGTCCGGCAGCGGGCCGGAGTTGCCGATGCAGGTGGTGCAGCCGTAGCCGACGAGGTTGAAGCCGACCTTGTCGAGGTAGGGGGTCAGGCCCGCCTTGTCGAAGTAGTCGGTGACGACCTTGGAGCCCGGGGCGAGGGTGGTCTTGACCCACGGCTTGCGGGTCAGGCCCTTCTCGACGGCCTTCTTCGCGACGAGCGCGGCGGCGACCATCACGTACGGGTTCGAGGTGTTGGTGCAGGAGGTGATGGCCGCGACCGTCACCGCGCCGTGGTCGAGCTCGTACGTCGTGCCGTCGGGGGCGGTCACGGTGACCGGGTTCGACGGGGTGCCGTTCGAGGCGGCCGGGGCGTCGGAGGCGGGGAAGGACTCCTTGCCCGCCTCGTCGGCGGTGGAGACGTAGTTCATCACGTCGCTCTTGAACTGCTCGGCGGCGTTCGCGAGGACGATACGGTCCTGCGGGCGCTTGGGGCCGGCGATGGAGGGGACGACCGTGGCGAGGTCCAGCTCCAGCTTCTCGGAGAAGTCCGGCTCGGCGGCCGGGTCCAGCCACAGGCCCTGCTCCTTGGCGTACGCCTCGACGAGCGCGACCTGCTGCTCGGAGCGGCCGGTGAGCTTGAGGTAGTTCAGGGTCTCGCCGTCGATCGGGAAGATCGCGGCGGTGGAGCCGAACTCCGGCGACATGTTGCCGATGGTGGCGCGGTTGGCGAGGCTCGTGGCCGCCACGCCCTCGCCGTAGAACTCGACGAACTTGCCGACGACGCCGTGCTTGCGCAGCATCTCGGTGATCGTGAGGACGAGGTCGGTGGCGGTGGTGCCCGGCTTCAGCTCGCCGGTCAGCTTGAAGCCGACGACACGCGGGATGAGCATGGAGACCGGCTGGCCGAGCATCGCGGCCTCGGCCTCGATGCCGCCGACGCCCCAGCCGAGCACGCCGAGGCCGTTGACCATGGTGGTGTGCGAGTCGGTGCCGACGAGGGTGTCGGGGTACGCCTGGCCGCCTCGCACCATGACCGTACGGGCCAGGTGCTCGATGTTGACCTGGTGGACGATGCCGGTGCCGGGCGGGACGACCTTGAACTCGTCGAACGCGGTCTGACCCCAGCGCAGGAACTGGTAGCGCTCCCGGTTGCGGCCGTACTCCAGCTCGACGTTCTGGCCGAAGGCGTCCTTCGTGCCGAACTTGTCGGCGATCACGGAGTGGTCGATGACCAGCTCGGCCGGGGCGAGCGGGTTGATGCGCGCCGGGTCGCCGCCCAGCTCCTTGACGGCCTCGCGCATGGTGGCGAGGTCCACGACGCAGGGCACGCCGGTGAAGTCCTGCATGATCACACGGGCCGGCGTGAACTGGATCTCCTGGCTGGGCTGGGCGTTCGGGTCCCAGTTGCCCAGCGCGCGGATGTGGTCGGCGGTGATGTTCGCGCCGTCCTCGGTGCGGAGGAGGTTCTCCAGCAGCACTTTCAGGCTGTAGGGAAGGCGCGCGGCGCCCTCGACCTTGTCCAGCTTGAAGATCTCGTACGACTCGTCGCCCACGCGCAGCGTGGTGCGGGCGTCGAAGCTGTTCGCCGACACGACAGTCTCCTTCATGCATGAATTCGCGCGTACTACCGCCATCCTGCCGTCACAGGACCTTGCCGATCCGCTAAGGTCAACCTAAGTTAGGCATGCCTTACTGGCGCGGCAGCGGTACGCCTCTCGGCAGATATCTCGATGTCGAGATAACTCTAATACATCGCTCCCGCCGGGTCATGCGCTGCCCGCCACCGGGTCATGCGGCTGCCCGGCTGCCCGCCCGCCCCGCCTCCCTCCGAGCCCGGTGAGGGACCTCGCCCGGGAGCCGACCGCTACACGCCGAGGACGTACGCCCGTACCACGGGTTCGCCCGCATGCAGCTTGAGCGGGTGGCTGAACGCGCCGCGCGGGCTGGGCGGGCAGGGGACGGCCCCCAGGTCGGTGTAGACGCCGTGGCCGAAGAGGGCCGCGCGCAGTTCGCCGTACGAGGCCGTCGGCAGCAGGCCGACCACGCGGGCGGGGAGGTCACCCAGGTCCTCGCCTGCCCACGAGCGCACCCGGCCCTCGGCGGAGTCCGGAGTGTCGCGCTCCTGGACCTGGATGCGCGCGCTGTGCGGACCTTGCAGCAGCAGGGCCCACAGCCGGCGTCGCACGATGTCGCGCGGCAGGGCGAACAAGCGCTGGGCCAAGACGTCCGGGGAGCCCGAGAAGAAGTGGAACTCGGCGTCGGGCGCGCCATCCGCCGCGCCGACGGGATCTGTGCCGGTCATCTTCATCATCCCTCTCCTCGTCCCTCTCCTCGTCCCTCTCCGCTTCGGCCTTTCCGCGGTCTTCGGCTTTCCCCCGGCAGCGCCATGGACGCGGCGGCGAACAGCGCCGCCGCGCCCGCCGTCAGCGCGCCCGCCGTTGTAGAGGCGTGCTGGACGACCACGCCGGTGACGAAGCTGCCGGCCGCGAACCCCACCCAGTTGGAGGCGACCAGGAACGCGAACGCCTGGGCGCGGGTGGCGGCGGACGCGTACTCGCCGACCAGCACGGTCTCGATGGCGTCGGCCGGACCGTTGACGAAACCGATGACCACGAGCAGGGCCACGGTGAGCAGCGTGGCCGGGCCCAGCCCCAGGGCCAGGATGCACACCCCGTACAGGCCCAGTGCGGCGGAGAGCTGGACGGGGCCGGTGCCGGGCAGGCGAAAGCCGCCGTAGAGGAAGCTGCCCAGGACACCGCCGCAGGCCAGCGCGGCGACGAACAGTCCGGCGCTCGTACCGAGCTCTCCGGCGTGGGCGGTCACCGTCACCTGCACCCCGCCGATCGCGAAGGCCGCCGCGGCCACCACGAGCTGGATATGCGCCTGCCGCCGGTTCCAGTCGAGGCGCAGCCCCGGTCCGGCGAGCGGCGGACGCTCCCGGTCCACCTGTCGTACGGCCGGTGCGGCCCGCAGCCACCACACCCCGACGAAGGAGACGGCCGCCGTGACCACGACGGCGTACAGCACGGGCAGTACGGCCACGATGGCCGCCACCAGCAGCGGCCCGCAGACGAAGACGCTCTCGGTCAGCAGCCCGCAGAGGGCGAACAGGGTCTTGCGGTCGTCCTCGTCCGACACCACCGCCATGTACACGGCATTGGAGACCGCCGCCGCGGGCGGGGTCGCCGCCCCGGCGCAGAAGGCGGCGGGAATGAGCAGGCCCGGCCAGACGGAGGCGGCGACCAGCACCGCGAACAGGCCGAAGAACAGCGTTTGCAGGCAGACCGCCCAGGCCAGGGCGGTACGGGAACCGCGCCGGTCCGCGATCCGCCCCCACACCGGGGACGTGAAGGCGAGGGCGACGGCGTAGGCGCCGGATACCGCGCCGGCGTTGGCGTAGCTTCCGCTCGCGTCCTCGGCGACGAGCAGCAGCGCCAGGCTGACCATGCCGGACAACATGCGGCAGACGAAAGCGGCCGTCACCACGCGGGCGATGCCGGGGTGGGAGAGCGCCGACCCGTACCGAGCGATGACTGCCATACGGGCCACCCCCACGCAGTGGTTGCCTGACGCCGGTCGGACGCTACCGGCAAGCCGTGAATCCGGGAAGTTCCGGGAACTCCGGGAAGCTCCGGAAGGCTCCGGGAAGCTGCGGGTAGCACGGACCGACGACGCCGGGAGAGCGCGGTGGTAGCGTCACGAACGACCCGAGAACGTCCCACCGCGCCAGTCGCGGGCGGCCGACTCGCCGAGGGCCGTATCCCGGCTCCTCGGAGGCCGTATTCCGGTTCTCCGAAGGCCGTACTTCGGTTGGCTCCGAAGATCGCACTTCGATTCTCCGAAGGTCGCGCTTCGGTTCCCCGAAGGCCGGATTCCGGTCCCGACCCCCGCCGTTTCGCGATTGGCCTGATCCGTGATCGACCTGGCCGCCGTCGGGCGGCCATCCGAAAACCAGGGGGTACGTGCCATGACGACCGAGTCCATGAGGGCCTCCCAGCCCGTGTCCGAGACAACGGCCAAGGCGTGCAAGGCCGCGGCGTGGGACTGCCAGTCGCACGCGTTCATGGGATCGCCCGAGACGGTGATGGCGAATCTCGTCGGCCTGCCCGACGAACTCGTCGGCCGCCGGGTCTACATGCTCATGATCCAGGGCGACAACCGCTCCGAGGCACGCGTCTTCGAGCGCTTCAACCTCGACGACGCCGAAGGGACCGTCTCCAGCTGGCCCGAGAAGGACGTACCGGGGCTGGTCACCCAGATCACCGAGGTCCTCGTCGCCAACCGGGGAGTGCACTGTCCCGGCGAGCAGGTGAAGGCCACTCTGGAAACCGAACGTGAGGTCCACGTCAGCGCTCCGGCCCCCGCTCCGAGGACCGCCGCCGCTGCGTTCGGACCGCTCCTGGAGGGCTTCCGCGACGACGCGTTCGTCCGGGCCACCGTGATGGTCCTCTGCTGACCACGACGCCGTGCCCGATGTCGGGGACGACACCGGGCACGGCACTGGGCGAGGGCGGGCGCTTCGCTGTCCGTCCTCGCTCTCGGCTCTTGCCTTCGCCGCGGCAGGGGATTCGGGGCCGCCGCGAAAACCCGTTGGCGGGCCGCGGCGGTCACTGCTAATTTTCCGGAGGCCGTGCGAGAGAACGAGGAGGTGGTACCCGTGAACGCAGTATCGGCATGGGTGCTCCCCTCCGGGGTCACGGTCGGGCGATAGGTCGTCCGGGAGCGCCGTCTGAGAGCCTCCCGAAAGGCACGACCATGCGATTCACCTCCGAGCAACGCCTCGACGACGGTGTCCTTGTCCTTGAGGTCCTTGAGCGCGAATTCGTCCTCGGCGAGATCCCCGGCATCCTGTGGACGCCCGCCCCCGCGGCTGAACCGGCACCGCTGATCCTGCTCAGTCCCCCTCCCCTCGGGCTGCGCAAGGCGTACCCCCGGCTGGTGGCGCGGGCCCGGCACTCCGCGGCGAACGGCTTCGCCACGGCCGCCATCGAACTGCCCGGAAGCGGCGACCGGCCCCGTAGCCCCGCCGCCGAGCGGGCCCTCGCCGACATGCGCCGGGCGCTGGAGGCCGGTGAGCCGGTCGGCGACGAGATCATCGACGCCCTCATCCTCCCCCTGGTCGACCAGGCGGTCCCGGAATGGCAGGCCGCCCTGGACGCGCTCCTCGCGCTGCCCGGGATCGGCGGCCCGGTCGGCTACTCGGGAGGGGTGATCTCCATCGGGGTCCGGCTGGCGGTGGTCGAGCCGCGCGTCTCGGCCGCCGTGCTGTTCGCCGGGAGTTTCATCCCCCGCGCCATAGTGGAGGAGGCCCGCCGGGTCACCATTCCGCTGCACGTCCTGTTGCAGTGGGACGACGAAGGCAACGACCGGCAGGCGGCCCTGGATCTCTTCGACGCCTTCGGCTCCGAGGAGAAGACCCTGAACGCCAACATGGGCGGACATACCGGCGTTCCCCAGCACGCGGGGGACGCCGCCGCGCAGTTCTTCGCCCGGCACCTGACGCGGTAGGCGGACGGTGGGCCCCCGCCCCCTCGTATTCTGGCCGTGTGCCGGCGAATACAGGGGGCGGGGGCCCGCGACCATATGGTGCGTTATGGCGCGAGGCAGCGGTCACGGCGACGGCGTTCGTGCTGTGCGTGCTCGCCGGAGCGGTACGGAGCGACGGCGCCGCGCTGGGAGCGCCGCCTGCCGCCGCCTACCTCCTCGCCGTGGCGACCTGCGCCGTTCTGCCCATACGGCACCGGGCTCCCCTGGCGGCCATGGCCGTCACGACCGCGGGCGGGCTGCTGGCGCCGCCGGCCGGTCTGCTGCTGAGCCCGCCCCTCGCGGCGCCCGCCGTGATCACCGCCTATTCGCTCGCCGTACGCACCGAATGGCGGGGCGCGGTACGCGCGGTGGCGCTCGCCTCCGCGACGCTGCTGGTCGCCGCCACCCCCTTCTTCGACGCTCTTTCGTGGCAGGACGCGAGCAGGATGGCGGCGGTGGCGGCGTTCCCGCTGATGGCGGGCGTACTCGGCAACTCGGTGCGGAACCGGCGGGCCTACCTGGCGGCCATGGAGGAGCGGGCCCGGCGGGCCGAGGAAAGCCGGGAGGGCGAGGCGCAGCGGAGGGTCGCCGAGGAGCGGATACGTATCGCCCGCGAGCTCCACGACCTCGTGGCCCACCAGATCACCCTGGCGAACGCGCAGGCCACGGTCGCCGTGCACTTCTTCGACGCCCGCCCGGAGCAGACCCGCACAAGCCTGCGTCAACTCGTCGAGACCACCGGCAGCGCGCTCGACGAACTGCGGGCCACGGTCGGGCTGCTGCGTCGGACCGGAGGCCCGGACGAGGATGCGGGTGCGGCTACGGGCTCGCCCGCCGAACCCGCGCCCGGACTCTCCCGGCTCCCCGCCCTCCTCGAATCCTTCCGCCGCGCGGGGCTGGAGGTGTCGGTGCGCCAGGAGGGAACGGCCAGGCCGCTGCCGCCGGGCGTGGACCTCACCGCTTACCGCATCGTCCAGGAGGCGCTGACCAACGTGACCAAACATGCCGGTACCGGGAGTGCGCGGGTGCGCCTCGTCTGGGGCGGGGAGTTCGTGACGGTCAGCGTCGCGGATGGCGGAGGGGACGCTCGTACGATGCGGAGTGCGTCGGCTCCGGATCGTACGCCCGGATACGGGCTGATCGGGATGCGTGAACGCGCCACGGCGGTCGGGGGCCGCCTCTCCGCGGGCCGGCGCGCGGAGGGCGGTTTCCTCGTCTCCGCCGAGTTGCCGCTGCCGCCCGCCAGGGACGCGGCGACGGCGCGGACGGCCGTCGGACCGGCGGACGGCGGAGAGGGAAAGGGTGGCGCGTCGTGACGGTCCGGGTGCTTCTCGCCGACGATCAGGCGCTGCTGCGCGACGCCTTCCGTTTGCTCCTCGACTCCGCCGACGACATCACCGTGGTCGGCGAGGCCGCCGACGGCAGGGAGGCGGTGCGGCTCACCCGGCAACTGCGCCCGGATGTAGTGATCATGGACATCCGGATGCCCGAGGCGGACGGGCTCACCGCCACCTCGGAGATCTGCGCGGATCCGGAACTGCGCGCCAGCCGCATCCTGATCCTCACCACGTACGAGACCGACGAATACGTCGCCCAGGCGCTGCGCGCGGGGGCCGGCGGCTTCATCGGCAAGGGCATCGGGGCCGCGGACCTGCTGAACGCCGTACGGACGATCGCCGACGGCGACACCCTCCTCTCCCCCGCCGCGACCCGCTCCCTGGTCGCCCGCTTCCTGGCCACACCGGACGACGCCGCCGGCACACCTGACGCCGCCGCGCCGGACCGCGCCGAACGGCTCGCCGTGCTCACTCCGCGCGAGCGCGAGATGGTGGCCCAAGTCGCGACCGGCCTGTCCAATCAGGAGATCGCCGAGCGGATGTTCCTCAGCCCCTTCACCGTCCGCGCCCATGTCCAACGCGCCATGACGAAGCTGGAGGCCCGCGACCGGGCGCAGCTCGTCGTCATCGCCTACCGGACGGGCCTGGTATCGGCATCAGGGCAGACGGACGGGGCGGGGTCGGGCAGTGTGAGGGCCGAGTAGGCCGGGCGTACCGGCGCGGACGGCATGGTGACGAGGCCGCGCAGCCCGGCGTTGCGCCGCTCCAGCGCCTCTGCCGTGGCGGGGAAGAGGGTGGCCGCGCCGTTGTCGACCAGCGCCTGATTCACGGCCACGAATTCGCGCATATCGCGTTCGTAGGCCGCGAAGGCTGTTGCCGTTTCGTCCCGGTGTGCCGCCAGGGAATTGGCGAGCGTATAGGCGCCGACCAGCGCGAGGCTCGTGCCTTGTCCGGTGAGGAACGAGGGTGCGTATGCGGCGTCGCCTACGAGCGCCACGCGGCCCTTGGACCAATGGGGCATACGGATCTGACCGGCCGTGTCGCAGAACAGGTCATCCGCGGCGCGCATGGCGTCGAGCATGGCGGGGACCTCCCATCCCGCGTCCGCGAAAGCCGTGGCGAAGAGTTCCCGCTGGGCGTCGGGGTCGCGGAGGGATTCGCCTGGCGCTTCCGGCCGGTGGAAGGTCAGAAAGGCATGGAGCTCATCGCTGCCCCTGCCCGCGTCGCGGCCCGCGTCACGGCCCGCGTCTCCGGTCGCGTAAAGGGCTGCCGCTTTCCCCGGCGCGTTCCACAGCATGACCTCGCGGGAGAGCCCGAAGGTGTTCGGCATGGTGAATATGGCGAAGCAGTAGCTGAGGTGGCGGTGGAATTGCTCCTCGGGGCCGAACACGGACCGCCGGGTCTGCGAGTGCATCCCGTCGGCGCCGATGACCAGGTCGAACGTGCGCTGCCGCCCGCTGTGGAACGTGACGTCGACCCCGTGCCCGTACTGGTCGAGGGTGTCGAGAGTGTCGATGGAGTCGCCGAACAGGAATTCCACGTCGTCGCGGACCAGTCCGTACAGAGCCGCGGCCAGATCCCCGCGGCGTACTTCGAGATCCTGTCCCTCGGCTCCGCCTGCGACGGCGCTCGGGGCGAGCGAGGCGAATGCCCCGCCGTCGGCGTCGAGGAAAGTGATGCGGCGTGAGTCGATGTGCGCGTCCCGCAGTCGCGGGAGTATCCCCATGCGCCGGACGGTCTCCGTCGCGGTGCCGCGGATATCGATCGGGTAGCCGTCGGCGCGCAGCGCGCCCGCCTTCTCCACGACGGTGACCGTGAATCCTCGCGACCGGTGCAGCCAGTACGCGAGGGCGGGTCCGGCGATACTGGCTCCGGAAATCAGAACGTTGCGCTTCGTGGGGCTGGTGGAGTTCATGCCGGAATTCCCTTCTTCGTATGGGTGATGCGGACGACGAGCAGCGAGAGCGCGGCGATGAGGCCGGTGACGGCGAACCCGGTGACGAAGGCCGATTCGGTCGGCCTGCCGGTCGTCCCGTCCGCCCCGGCGGCGAGGATCGCGCCGCCGATCTGGGAGCCGAGGGCGACGCCGATCACGCGTGTCACGACGAGCAGGCTGGTGGCGATGCCGGTGTCCTCGGCGTCGACGGCGGTGGCCGCTCCGGCGAGCAGCGCCGTGGTGCCGAGGCCCGCGGCGAACGCGGTCAGCACCTTGGCGAGGGCGAGCTGCCAGGCCGCGGTGTGCACGGAGGCCAGGACGAGCATCGTGGCCGCGGTGACGACGGCGCCCGCGACGACCACGGCACGCGGGCCGAACCGCCGCGCCGCGACCCCGCCGACGGAATCGCTCACGGCCCCGGCGATGGCGCCGGGCATCAGGAACAGTCCGATGTCGGTGGTGCCGGCCCCGAAGCCGTACCCGTCGGCCGACAGCGCGAACAGCTGCGGGAGCAGGAAGACCACCATGCCGAGGCCGGTGGTGATGACGAGGGTGAGTACGCACGCGTGCCACATCGCGGGCCGCGCCAGCATGCGCAGATCGACCATCGGCGAGGCCGCCCGGCGCTCGACGGCGACCCATCCGGCGGCGAGGGCGGCCACGGCCACCGCGATGGCGCCGACCGCGAGCGGCGGCAGGCCGCCGTTCGTGACCGTCACGAGCCCGACCATGAACACGAGCAGCGTGCCGCTCAGCAGCACTACACCGGGCCAGTCGATCCGTGCCCCGGGAAGGGCCGACCGGATCGGCGGATCGTGCGGCATCAGCCGGGTCACGGCGAGCGTCGCCGCGATGACCGCGGCCGTCGGCAGCGCGAACATCCAGTGCCAGGACAGCCCTTCCGCGATCGGCCCGGCGACGGCCGTACCCACCATGCCGCCGCCCGTGAACAGCGCGACGACCACCCCGATCGCCGCCTGCGACTGCCCTGCCGGGAGGTTTTTGCGCACGAGGATGAAGGACAGGGGCAGCGCGCCCACCATGACGCCTTGCAGGACCTGGCCGAGCAGCAGCACCGGCAGATTCGGCGCCAGCCCGGCCAGCAGCCCGCCGGCCGAGACCACGGCCATCAGCCAGGCCAGCACCCGCCGTCCGCCGTGGCGGTCGCCGAGTTTTCCCGCTATGGGCGCGGCGACCGCCCCGGTGATGAGCAACGTGTTGCCGACCAGCGCCCCTTCGCCGGGGCTGCCCCCCAACTCGCTCTGGAGCAGCGGGAGCGCGGGCTCCACGACCGACTGAAGGGTGCCGAGGGCGAGCGCCAAGGCGCCGAGGGCGCCGATCGAGAGCCTGCCGATGCGGGCAGGGGAGATCACAGTTTCGGACATAGGCGTCCTCGTCGATTTCGGGAGGGGAATGCGCGGGATTCGCGCGCCTCCCACACTTCCCTCCGGCGCCGCGCCCGGCATCGTCCCCAGCAGCCGTCTTCACCTGGTGCTCCCGGACCAGGCGCGCGCATGCCCTGGTGCGTGCGCACTACAGGTCGCGACGGGCTCCGGGCGGGGGCTATTTTCAGCCAAGATTAGGTTAGGCTAACCTTTGCTCCGTGAAGGTCGGTGAAGAACTCCCCCAGGCCACGCGTCCCCGCGGCCACGCCCTCCGCGCCACGGGCGTCACCGTCGCGTACGACGGTGTCGACGTCGTGCACGAGGCGTCCCTCGAACTGTCGCCCGGACAGGTGACCGTACTCGTCGGGCCGAACGGCAGCGGGAAGTCGACGCTGCTGCGGACCGCCGCGCGGTTGCAGCGGGCGCGCAGCGCGGCGCTGACGCTCGACGAGGGAACGGACTGCTTCGCGCTGACGCCGCGCGAGTTCTCGCGGCGCGTGGCGCTGCTGCCCCAAGGGCGGCCCACGCCCAGCGGGCTGACCGTCCGGGACATCGTGGAGTTCGGGCGGTACCCGCACCGCGGGCGCTGGGGCCGGTCCGACCCCGGCGGGCGCGCGGCCGTGGACCGGGCGCTCGGCATGACCGGCGTCGCCGACCTCGCCGAGCGGGGCGCCGAGCACCTCTCCGGCGGCCAGCTCCAGCGCGTATGGCTCGCGGGCTGCCTCGCCCAGGAGACCGGCGTGCTGCTGCTGGACGAGCCGACGACCTACCTCGACCTGCGGTACCAGGTGGAACTGCTCGACCTGATACGGGACCTGGCGGACGAACACGGGATCGCCGTCGGCGTGGTCCTGCACGACCTCGACCAGGCCGCGGCCGTCGCCGACCGGATCGTGCTGCTCGGGCAGGGCCGCGTCATCGCGGACGGCGGGCCCGAGGACGTACTCACCCCGGAGCGGCTCACGGACACGTACGGCATCCGGATCGAGGTCTCGGCCGACCCGCTGACGGGGCGGCTGCGCACCCGCGCGATCGGCCGCCACCACACGCGCCGGGCGGCGGACGGCGACACCGCCGGGGCCGACGACACCGCCCCGGACGGAGTCCCGGCCCGCGCCGGCGCCCCCACCGCGTAAGCACGTAAGACAGCAAGCAGAACGCGCGCCCCGCGCGCACACTGAAAGGCTCAAGTCCACCCCATGAGACGACTCCTCCTCACCGCAGCCGCGGCAGCCGCCGCCGCGCTCACCCTCAGCGCGTGCGGCACGTCCGAGCCCGCCGCGGACCAGTCCAAGAAGTCCGACGGGAAGATCACCCTCACCGGCGCGTCCGGCACGAAGGTGGAGCTGGACGGGCCCGCGAAGAAGGTCGTCGGGACCGAGTGGAACGTCGTCGAGCACCTGGTCTCGCTGGGCGTCCAGCCGGCCGGCGTCGCCGACGTCAAGGGGTACAAGACCTGGGACAAGGCCGCGCCGCTGAAGAACGACCCGAAGGACATCGGCACGCGCGGCGAGCCGAGCATGGACACCGTGGCGGCCATCGCGCCCGATCTCATCGTGGCCACCGACGGCCTGCCGAAGGCCGCCCTCGCGCAGTTGCGGAAGATCGCCCCCGTACTGGATCTGAAGTCCGCCGACGGGTCCGACCCGATCGGGCAGATGACAAAGAACCTGGACCAGATCGCCGAGGCCACGGGCACCACGGAGCAGGCCGGGAAGCTGAAGAAGGGCTTCGAGGCGAAGCTCGATGAGGGCCGGCAGGCGCTGGAGAAGTCCGGGCACAAGGGCACGAAGTTCGCCTTCGCGGACGGGTACGTCAACGGCAGCCAGGTGTCCATCCGCCCGTACCTCGGCGGCTCCCTGATCGGCGGGGTGAACGACAAGCTCGGGCTGAAGAACCCCTGGAAGGTCAAGGGCGACCCGGCCTACGGGCTCGGCTCCACCGACGTCGAGGGGCTGACCAAGCTCGACAAGGACACCGAGTTCGGGTACATCGGCAACGACGACGACAAGACCAGCTCGCCGTTCTCCGGCGCCCTCGCCGACAACGCGGTGTGGAAGTCGCTGCCGTTCGTGAAGGCGGGCAAGACGCACCGGCTGCCCGACGGCGTATGGATGTTCGGCGGCACCGCGTCGATGGAGTCGTACATCGACTCCGTCGTCGCCGCGCTGAAGAAGTGATGACGAGGCGCGCGTAGAGATCATGGCCGTCACCACCACCGCTCCCCCCGTTCCCCCCGCCCCCACCGCAGCCGCGGCCTCCCGGACGGGCGGCGCGGTCGTGGTGACGGCCGCGCTCGTCCTGCTGGTCGCCGTCCTAGCGGTCGTCGACATCGCCCAGGGCACCGCCGCCGTCGGCCCGTCCGAGGTGTGGAAGGCGTTCACCGGGCAGGCGGACCC
>NZ_JBHVHQ010000137.1:0-13698 GCF_042800135.1 Streptomyces sp. NPDC057654
GCGCTGCGGCGCCGCGCGTGCTCGTCGTGACCTATGCCCTCGACCCGACCGCCGATTACGTTCTGCGCGAGCTCAACCGCCGCGGCGTACCGTTCTGGCGTACGGACCTCGCCGACTTCCCGACTGCCTCGGCCCTCTCCGCCGAGCTGCGGCCCGACGGCCGGTGGGGCGGGCGGATGCACGGCCTCACGCACGGAATCGACCTGTCCGAGCTGCGCGCGGTGTGGTGGCGCAAGCCCACCCGCTTCGCCTTCCCCGGCACCATGAGCGGCCCCGAGCAGGACTTCGCCGCCTCACAGGCCAAGCGTGCCGTATCCGGTGTGCTCGGCTCGCTGCCCGGCGTCCTATGGGTCAACCGGCCGGAGCGCAACGCGGACTGCACCAAGCCCCGCCAGCTCGCCGCTGCCGTCGAGGTCGGCCTCCATGTGCCCGAGACCCTGATCACCAACAACCCGGACGACGTCCCCCCGTTCGCCGAACGGTGCGGCGGGCGCATCGTGACCAAAGTCCTCGGCGGCATCGTGCACACCGAGGGCGGACAGCGCGGACAGCTCTACACCCGCCGTGTACCGCGCGAGCAGTGGAGCGACCCCCGAATCGCCCTGACCGCCCATCTGTTCCAGCGGGAGATCACCGACAAGGCGTACGAGGTCCGCGTGACCGTCGTCGACGGCCAGTTGTTCCCCGTCGCCGTCCACGCACCCGACGGGCCGGCCCGCCTCGACTGGCGCCGCGACGGGGACAGCCTCATCTACGGTCCCGCCGAGCTGCCCGCCCCCGTCGCCGACGGCGTGCGCGCCCTGCTGGACCGTCTCGGCCTCGTCTTCGCCGCCCTCGATCTGATCGTCGACAGCAAGGGCACCCACCACCTCATCGACGTGAACGCAAACGGCCAGTGGGCATGGATCGACCGCACCCGCGAACCCCTCACCCACGCGCTCGCCGACCTCTTCGAGAAGGGCACCACCGGATGACCAGCCCCGCTCCCGACCCCGGACTCGACGAGCGGGCCGCCGCGCTGCGCGGCGAACTCGCCCAGGCCCTCTGCGACTCCGGCGACCTCGTCACCCCGGCATGGCGCGACGCGTTCGAGCGCGTCCCCCGCCACGTCTTCGTACCCGCCTACTACGACAACAGCGGACGTCGCGTCAGCGGAGACGACCCCGACACCCGCGAGGAATGGCTCGCCGGCGTCTACGCCGACCGCACCCTCATCACGCAACGCACCGACGGCGCCCCGACCTCGTCGAGCACGGTCCCCTCGCTCATGGCGGAGATGCTCGAAGCCCTCGACATCACCGACGACGGCACGACCGTGCTCGAAATCGGCACGGGCACCGGCTACAACGCGGCCCTGCTCGCGCACCGTCTCGGCGAGCGGCACGTGACGACCGTCGACCTGGCGGACGAGCTGACCGAGCCTGCCCGCGAGCGCCTGACCAAGGCCGGATACCGGCCGCGCGTCATCACCGGCGACGGCGCGCACGGCTACGCCGCCGCGGCCCCGTACGGGCGTGTCCTGGCAACGTGCGGCATCGAATCCGTGCCCCCGGCGTGGCTCGACCAGCTCGCCGACGGCGGGCTCATCCTGGCCCCGCTCGGTCTCGGACTCGCCCGCATCCACCGCACCGGCCCGCGCACCGCCGAGGGCCGGTTCATCGGCACCGCCGCATTCATGCCGCTGCGCCACAGCGAGGAGACCGGTCCCCCCAAAGGCGACCTCGCCCAACTCTCCGACGCACCCGGGCGCCCCTCCACGCTGCCCACCGCGATGCTCTTCGACAACGCGTTCCGGTTCCTCGTCGGCGTCGTCGAGCCCGGCCTCGTCTGGCAGTACGACCTCGACGACGGCCGCTCCCCCAACGGCGCGCGCGTATGGTCCTCCGACGGCTCCATCGCCGGCCTTGACGCGGAGGGCACTGTGACCGAGGCCGGCCCCCGGCGTCTTTGGACCCGCCTCGAAGCGGCATACGCCGTCTTCCGCGGCAATGACGAGCCCGCCCCCGACCGCTACGGCATCAGCATCAGCGGCACAGCACAGCGGGTCTGGCTCGACACCCCTGACGGCCCGAGCTGGCCCCTGAGCGCCTGACCAGCACCGCCCGCCAAACGCCCGCCCGAGCGCAACGGGCGTTCTATGTCTGCCGTGCTGGTCTTGAGATACAGCGGCCGGGCCGGCGACGGGCCGTCCACCGAAAGTAACGACCGTCATACGGAACGCACCTGACAGGCGTGCGCGGCGGCGCTACCGTCGACGGGTCACCACGTCCACGGGGAGGACCTTTGACGTCGCGTTCCACCACCAGCACCGGCCTCGTCTACGGCCTCGCCGCCTACGGCATGTGGGGGCTGCTGCCGCTCTACTGGCATCTGCTCCAGTCCTCCGGCGCCATCGAGATCCTCGCCCACCGCATGGCCTGGTCGATGGCCGCCGTCGGGCTGGCCCTGCTCGCGCTGCGCCGCTGGTCCTGGGTACGGCCGCTGCTGCGCCAGCCGAAGAAGCTCGCGCTGGTCACGGTCGCGGCGGCCGTCATCTCCGTGAACTGGGGGCTGTACATCTGGAGCGTCAACAGCGGCCATGTCGTCGAGGCGGCCCTCGGCTACTTCATCAATCCGCTGGTCTCCATCGCCTTCGGCGTGCTCGTGCTGCGCGAGCGGCTGCGGCGCGCGCAGTGGGCGGCCGTCGGCGTCGGCGTGGTCGCCGTCGCGGTGCTGACCGCGGGCTACGGCAAGCTGCCCTGGATCGCGCTCACGCTGGCGTTCTCCTTCGGCACGTACAGCCTGGTCAAGAAGCAGCTCGGGCTGGACGGGCTGGAGTCGCTGGCCGCCGAGTCCACCATCCAGTTCCTGCCCGCCCTCGGCTTCCTGGTCTTCCTGGGCGCGCGCGGCGAGTCCACCTTCGCCTCCGGCGGGGTCGGGCACGCGCTGCTCCTCGCGGGGTGCGGCATCGCGACGGCGCTGCCGCTGATCTGCTTCGGGGCGTCGGCGGTGCGGCTGCCGCTGTCCACGCTGGGGATGCTCCAGTACCTGGCGCCGACCCTCCAGTTCCTGCTCGGGCTCTTCGTCTTCCACGAGTCGATGCCGCCCGAGCGGTGGGCCGGGTTCGCGCTGGTCTGGCTGGCGCTGGCGCTGCTGACCTGGGACGCGCTGCGTACGGCCCGTACGGGGCGGGCGGAGCTGGCGGCGGCGCGGGCGGGGCACGCGGCCGTACGCGCCAACGACGGCGACGACGCCGACGGGCCCTCGGATGGGCCCTCCGAAGGGCCCGATATCCGGGAATCACTGTCCGAATCCCGCCCTTGACGGTGGCATGGGGCACCCCCAGCATCATGCCCACGTCAAACGAGTTGGGAGCCCCCCATGCCTCACAGCACCGGACAGCCCCTGCACCGAAGATGCCGCAGTCTCGCCCTGTTAACCGCCGGGGCCGCCGCGACCGCCGCCCTCCTCGGCACCGCCCCCGCATCGGCCGCGGGCCCGGCGGCCCCCGCGACACCTGCCGTCGCGGCCCCCGACATCCCCGTCGCCAACGTCAAGGCGCACCTGTCCCAGCTCCAGTCCATAGCGAACGCCAACGGCGGCAACCGCGCCCACGGCCGGGCCGGTTACCGGGCGTCCCTCGACTATGTGAAGGGCAAGCTGGACGCCGCCGGATTCACCACCACCGTGCAGCAGTTCTCCTCCAGCGGCGCCACCGGCTACAACCTCATCGCCGACTGGCCCGGCGGCGACGCCAACCATGTGATCTTCTCGGGCTCGCACCTGGACTCCGTCGGCGCGGGCCCCGGCATCAACGACAACGGCTCCGGTTCGGCGGCCATACTCGAAGTCGCCCTCGCCGCCGCCCGCGAGGGCTACAAGCCCGACAAGCACCTGCGGTTCGCCTGGTGGGGCGCCGAGGAGCTGGGCATGGTCGGCTCCCGCTACTACGTCAACAACCTGCCGGGCGCCGAGCGCTCCAAGATCGACGGCTATCTGAACTTCGACATGGTCGGCTCGCCCAACCCCGGCTACTTCGTCTACGACGACGACGCGCAGCTGGAGAAGGTCTTCAAGGACTTCTACGCCACCAAGAACATCCCCACCGAAATCGAGACCGAGGGCGACGGCCGCTCCGACCACGCGCCCTTCAAGAGCGCGGGCATCCGCGTCGGCGGCCTCTTCAGCGGCGCCGACTACATCAAGACCGCGGCCCAGGCCCAGAAGTGGGGCGGCACCTCCGGCCGCGCCTTCGACGCCTGCTACCACCGGTCCTGCGACACCTCGGCGAACATCAACGACACCGCCCTGGACGTCAACAGCGACGCCATCGCGAGCGCCGTCTGGTCCCTGAGCGGCGGCTCCACCAACCCGCCCGGCGGCAAGACCTTCGAGAACACCGACAACGTCCAGATCCCGGACGCCGGCCCGGCCGTGGAGTCGCCCATCACCGTGACGGGCATCCCCGGCAACGCGCCCACCGCCCTCAAGGTGGGCGTCGACATCAAGCACACCTGGCGCGGCGACCTCACCGTCGCCCTGGTCGGCCCGAGCGGCCGCACGTTCAGCCTCAAGACCGCCAGCGGCAACGACTCGGCCGACAACGTCATCGCCACCTACCCCGTCGACGCCTCGTCCGAGACCGCCAACGGCACCTGGAAACTGCGCGTCCAGGACACCGGCGCGCAGGACACCGGCTATATCGACAGCTGGAAGCTCACCTTCTAGCACCACCGCACGGGGGTCGGCGGCGCCCGCCCCGGCCCCTGTGCGAAAGCGCTACACCGTGATGTCGCGCGTCGTGAAGCGCGCCCAGGCCGCCGACCCGAAGACCGCCGCGTACAGGGCCTGGAGCCCCAGGTTCTTCTGGAGCTCGTCCCAGTAGACCGGGTCCCGCAGGAGGTCGGCGAAGGAGAGCCAGTAGTGCGGGAAGAGATAGGGCTGCACGGCGTGCAGCTGGGGGATCTGATCGAGGATCTGGATGGTGATCAGCAGCCCCACCGTGGCCGCCATCGCGGCGATGCCGCTGTTGGTGAGCGTGGAGATGAACAGGCCGACGGCCGCGACGCCCACCAGTGACGCCGCCACGACGAGGGCGATCGCCCCGGCCCGCAGCAGGCCGTCCGCGAAGGAGACCGTCGTCCCGGAGATCAGGGTGACGTCGCCCAGCGGGAAGAGCAGCGCCCCCACCGCGAGCGCCGACACGGCCACCACCAGGGTCGCGGCCAGACAGAACGTGATCACGGTCGCGTACTTGGCGAGCAGCAGGCGCGTACGGCCGGCCGGGGCGACCAGCAGATAGCGCAGCGTGCCGGAGCTCGCCTCGCCCGCGATCGCGTCGCCCGCCACCACGCCGATCGCCATCGGCAGGAAGAACGGCAGGGTCGCGGCGAGCGAGGTGAAGACCAGGAAGAGCCCGTTGTTGGTGACCTGCGCGATGAAAGCGGGCCCGCCGCCGCCCGACGAGCCGCCGTCGTCCGTCTGGATCTTCACGGCGATGCCGACCAGGACCGGTACGGCCGCGAGCACGGCCAGCAGCGCCAGCGTCCGCCAGCGGCGGAAGGTCGTACCGATCTCGCTGCGTACGAGCCCGAGCCGCCACAGCGGGCTGGGCGCCCGCATGGTCCCCGCCCGCACCTCCACATCAGCCCGCGACATCGAAGCCCTCCCCCGTGAGCGCGACGAAGGCGTCCTCCAGCGAGGCCCGCTCCGTGCCGAAGCCGCGCACCCGTACGTCGGCCCGTACGAGCGCGGCGTTGAGGTCGGCGAGGTCGAGGGGACCGCCGGGATCACCGGAGCCGAAGCTCTCGCCGGGATCGAGGGGGCCGCCGGAGACCGGCAACGGCAGTTCGCCGGTGATCCGGTCCTCGGCGACGACGAGGTCGCTCACGCCGTGCTCCTTGAGGACGCGCACCGCGTCCGCCGTGTCGGGGGTGGTGACGACCAGCCGGCCGCGGGCGGCCCCGGCCAGCTCGCCGACCGTGCCCTGGGTGAGCAGCCGGCCCTGGGCCATGACCGCGGTGTGCGTGCAGACCTGCTCGATCTCGTCGAGGAGGTGGGAGGAGAGGAAGACGGTGGTGCCCTCGGCGGCCAGCTCGCGCACCAGGGTGCGGATCTCGCGCATGCCCTGCGGGTCGAGGCCGTTGGTCGGCTCGTCGAGTACGAGCAGTTCGCGCGGCTGGAGCAGGGCCGCGGCCAGCCCGAGCCGCTGCTTCATGCCGAGCGAGTACGCGCGCGCCTTCTTTCCCGCGGCGGCGGCAAGTCCCACGCGGTCCAGGGCCGCGGAGACCCGCGCCGAGCGGGTGCGGGGGTCCGCGGCCGGGTCGGCGGCGTCGTAGCGGGTGAGGTTGTCGCGGCCGCTCAGGAACGCGTAGAGGGCGGGGCCCTCGATGAGCGCCCCCACCCGCGGCAGCACCCGCCGCCCCGCGCGCGGCATGGGTTCGCCCAGGACGCGCGCGACGCCGGACGTCGGCTCGATCAGCCCGACGAGCATCCGGATTGTGGTCGTCTTCCCGGAGCCGTTGGGCCCGAGGAAGCCGAAGACGCTGCCGCGCGGCACGGTGAGGTCCAGCCCGTCGACGGCCGGCTGCCCGCCGCGGTACCGCTTGCTGAGCCCGCGCGTCGCGATGACGGCGTCATCGTCGGGGGGCGCCGGGGCCGCGGCGGGTCGGGACGCGTCGTTCACAGGCTTCACCTTCATCTCCCGGCCGGTCGGCCGGCCGACTGGCCGTTCAACGGACCTGCCCGAGCAAGTCTGCCCCGGCCGACGGACGGCCGGGGCAGGATCGTGCGAGGCGGCGAGTACTCGCCTACTTGGCGCTGCTCGCGGCCTTGTTCGCCGCGCTGACCAGCGCGTCCTTGTCGACCGCGCCGACGTAGAGCTTGCCGTCGTCCGTCAGCAGGGCGTTGACCAGCCGGGTGCTGAAGACATGGCCGGAGCCGAACTTCCCGGACACCTTCTTGCCGAAGGAGTCCATCAGGCCCGACGCGTCGCCGCTGCCCTTGGTGCTCTTGCCGTCCTTGCCGCCGGGCACGCTGCCCTTGGGCATCGAGATCTCGGCGATCGAGGCCCAGCCCTTGCCGGTGACGTTGACCTCGGAGTCGCCCTTCGCGCCGCCGCCGAAGCTCTTGGCCCAGTCCTCGGCCTCGCCCGCGCCCTTGCCCGCGAAGAGGTCGGAGCCGCCCTTGCGGTCGGCCTTGGCCTTGGCGTCCTTCGCCTCGGTGACCTTCGTGCCCTTCGGCGGCGTGAAGTCGAACGTACTGGCGGCCGGCTTGCCGAAGTCCACCTTCGTGAAGCCCGCGTCGACGACGGGCTTGCCGCCGCTCTTCGGGTTGACGGTGACCTTCAGCGGCACGCCGTTCTTCGCGTCCACCGAGATCCGGACCGACTCGACCGTCGAGCCGCTCTGCTTGGGCTTGATCGACAGCTGGTACGCGTCGCGCCCGGCGACCTTGGCGGTGCCGTCCACGGAGACCGAGGTGGAGTCGTCCACGGCGGCCAGCGCCTGCTTGGCGAGCTCCTGCGGGGAGGCGCTGCGCAGCCCCTTCGATGCGTCGGAGCCCTTGCCCTTGGCGGACGCATCCTTGGGGACCGTCGCGTGGTACGCGGAGTTGCTGGCGCTGTCGTAGCCCCAGAGCTGGTCGCCGTTGTGGATGAGGCTGTACTCGGCGGCCTTCTCCTCGATGGACAGCCGCTGCTTGTCGGGCCCGTCGGCGGCGACCCGCAGCGTGTGCGTACCGGCGGCGAGCTCGGTGAGTTTGGCCTGCGGGGAGGCGTCCGAGCCGCCGTCCTTGCCGCTGTTGCCGCCGCCCCCGCCGCCTCCGCCGCCTCCGCCGAACGACATGCCGGACGGCAGTGAGGGCAGCCCCAGGTCGGTCGAGATCTTCACCGAACCGGACAGCTGCTGGGTGTCGGAGGCCGCGACCTTGGCTATCAGGTCCTGGGCGGTGATCTTCGGAAGGTCGGGGTCGCCGCTGCTGGCGAGCGCCGGGACCAGCCCGATCGTCGCTGCCGCCACCCCCGCGACCGCGACCGGTACGCCGTACCGGACAGCCTTGCGGCGGCCGGGGCGGCGGTGATCGGCCTCGCCAGCGCCGTCGGCTTCGTGTGTCGGTCGGATTCGTGGCATCTGCTTCTACCTCCGTCGTCGGCGGCGGTCTTTCGCGTCCTGCACTCGTCCACCCTCGGGCCATTGTCGCCCGACCGCCCTGTGGTGGCGCTAGCAATCCCACCAAAACGGCCGGTAAGAAACGTCAGCCCCGGGGATCAACTCCATGTCAGCCTCCGGTATGACGGGGGCTCGCCGCCGGACGGCCGGGATACGCCTGGCAGCGCACTGTCCCCGCCCGATCCCTTAGGGGGCCGCCCCGGCTCCGCCGCGGTCCGTATGTCCGTATGTCCGTATGAGTGAGTCCGGCTCCGGCCCGTACGCCCATGGGCGCGGCGGCCCCGTACGGCCGGAGGGACACGGGCTGACGCCCGTACCGTCAGCCCGCCCGGTGCACCACGGCGTCGCACAGCTCCTCAAGAGCCGACTTCGCGAACCCGTCCGGCAGCGGGGCCAGGCACGCACGGGCGTCCTGCGCGTAGCGGATCGAGTCGCGGCGCGCCAGCTCCAGGGCCGGGTGCACGCGGAGCCGGCCGAGTACGTGCGCGAGCCGGGCCTCGTCCGTGAGGTCGCCCTTGAGCAGCTCGACCAGTTCGCGGTCGTCCGCCGAGCCGCTCGCCGCGGCCAGTTCGCGCAGCCGCAGCACCGGCAGCGTGGGGATGCCCTCCAGCAGGTCCGTGCCCGGCGTCTTGCCCGACTCGTGGCCCTCGCTCGCGATGTCGAGGACGTCGTCGGCGAGCTGGAAGGCGATGCCGAGCCGCTCGCAGTACTGGGTGAGGATGTCGACGGTGCCCTCGTCGGCCCCGGACATCATCGCGCCGAACCGCCCGGCGACGGCGATCAGCGAGCCGGTCTTGCCCGCCAGGACGTCGAGATAGTGCTCGACCTCGTCCCGGCCGTCGCTGGGACCGGCGGTCTCCAGGATCTGGCCGGTGACCAGCCGCTCGAACGCCTCGGCCTGGATGCGCACCGCCTCCGGGCCCAGGTCGGCCAGTATGTGCGAGGCGCGGGCGAAGAGGAAGTCGCCGGTCAGGACGGCGACGGAGTTGCCCCAGCGGGCGTTGGCGCTGTCCACGCCGCGCCGCACCTCGGCCTCGTCCATGACGTCGTCGTGGTAGAGCGTCGCGAGGTGGGTGAGCTCCACGACGACGGCCGAGGGCACGACGCCGGGCGCGTACGGGTCGCCGAACTGGGCGGCGAGCATCACCAGCAGCGGCCGGAACCGCTTGCCGCCCGCCCGCACCAGATGCTGCGCGGCCTCGGTGATGAACGGCACTTCGCTTTTGGTGGCCTCCAGGAGGCCCTCTTCGACGGCGGCAAGGCCGGCCTGGACATCGGCTTCAAGAGCCTGGTCCCGCACGCTCAGCCCGAAGGGCCCTACGACGGTCACGAGGGTTACTCCTGTCTGCCTGCGATCACGAGGTTTGTCGATGTATCGCTGTCTCCACCGAAAGTCAGCGTATCCGGTCCCGTCTGGATCACCGTGGCCGCCTGCCCGGCGAAGTGCCCGGCCGACCGGTCCGCGCGACGTCCGCGCGACTCCCCCACCACTTCGGTGCGGCCTCCGGTCGCTCTCCGTACGGCCTCCGGTCGGCCTCCGGTCGCTCTCCGTACGGCCTCCGGTCGGCCTCCGGCCGGTGTCCGCCGCCGGGCGGTCCGCTTTTCGACCCGGTATGTTCTTGATCACCCGGAGCATCAGGTTTTGCCCGGAAAGGAAGGGGCAGCAGCGGCAGTCGGACCACTGATGACCTTGGAGCCAGCACCTTGACCGAGACCGCGCCGGTCGACGAGAGACCCCCGACCACAGCCGACCACTCCTTCTTCGGACACCCCCGCGGCCTGCTCACACTCTTCGGCCTGGAGATGTGGGAGCGGTTCTCGTTCCTCGGCATGCAGGCGATCCTCGTCCTGTACTTCGCGGACACCCTGGCCCACGGCGGCCTCGGCATGGCCTCGAACACCGCCGCCTCCGTCACCGCCGCCTACGGCACCCTGGTCTACCTCGTCTCGGTCGCGGGCGGCTGGCTCGCGGACCGCGTCCTCGGCACGTACCGCGCCGTCCTGTGGGGCGGCGTCCTCATCGCCTTCGGGCACTACTCGATGGCCGTGCCCGCCGGCGCCATGACCTGGGTCGGCCTAGGACTGATCATCGCCGGTACGGGGCTGCTCAAACCCAATGTCTCCACCATGGTCGGCAAGCTCTACGCGACCGACGACGAGCGGCGCGACGCCGGGTTCGCGCTGTACTACATGGGCATCAACATCGGCGCGTTCCTCGGACCGCTGATCACCGGCTGGCTCGGCCAGAAGATCGGCTGGCACTGGGGGTTCTCCGCCGCCGCGATCGGCATGACCTTCGGCATCGCCCAGTACGTGCTCGGCCGCCGCGGCCTGGCGGGCCGCAAGCACAGCGCGGAGTTCGCGCTGCCGCCGACCGCCATGCGCCGCGCCGGACTGCTGATCGCCGGGGGCCTGGTCGCGCTCGCCGCCGTCGCGCTCGCGCTGCACGCCGCGGGCTGGCTGACGATGGACCGCACCGTCGACGCCGTCACCGTCATCTCCGTGATCGCGCCGGTCGTCTACTTCACCGTCATGTTCCGCAGCCCGCGGGTGACCGCGCCCGAACGCGGCAGGCTGCGCCCGTACATGGTGCTGTTCGCGGCGTCCGTGGTCTTCAACTTCATCCTCTTCCAGTCGTATTCGACGATGACGCTGCTGGCCGCGGACCACGCGCGGACCTCCGTGTTCGGCTTCGACTTCCCCTCCACCTGGTACAACTCCGTGCTCGGCGTGGTGGAGGTGGTGCTCGCGCCGTTCGTCGCCGCGCTCTGGGTCCGGATGGGCCGCCGCCAGCCGCACGCCTCCCACAAGATCGCCTACGGCGTGATCCTCGGCGGCCTGTCCTTCCTCGTGATGGTGCCCGCCACCACCGGCCGCGCCGGGGACTGGAAGATGGCCGCCTGGTGGCTGGTCGTCTCGTACGTACTCCTCGGCCTCGGCGACATCCTGCTGGAGACCACCGGCATGTCCGCCACCACCAAGCTCGCCCCGGCCGCCTTCGCCAGCCAGACGATGGCCCTGTGGTTCCTCTCGCTGGCCCTCGCCAACGGCATCCAGGCGCAGACCGTGAAGCTCTTCGGCGAGATCTCCAACGCGCTGTACTTCGGCGCCAACGGGGCCGTCGCCGTCATCGCGGGCATCGCGGTGGTCGCCGCCGGGCCCTGGCTGCGCCGCACCATGCACCCCGTCCACTGAGGCTGTTGGGACCACGCCATGCAGAACACCCCGCACATCCGCACCGACTTCCCGCACCGCACCTTCCGCGAGGACGTCCGCATCCCCCTGGCGGACGGCACCGAGCTGTACGCGCGGATCTGGCGCCCGTACGGCACCGAGCCCGTACCCGCCCTCCTGGAGTATCTGCCCTACCGGCTCGGCGACTGGACCGCGCCGCGCGACGAGCAGCGGCACCCCTGGTACGCGGGGCACGGCTACGCGTCCGTACGGGTCGACGTGCGCGGCCACGGCAACTCGCAGGGCGCGCCGGGCGACGAGTACGACGAGCAGGAGCTCGCCGACGGCGTCGCGGTCGTGGAGTGGCTCGCCGCCCAGCCCTGGTGCAGCGGGCGGGTCGGGATGTTCGGCATCTCCTGGGGCGGCTTCAACAGCCTCCAGATCGCCGCCCGCGCCCCCGAGGCGCTCAAGGCGATCATCACGGTCTGCTCGGCGGACGACCGCTACGACAACGACGTCCACTACATGGGCGGCTCCGTACTCGCCGTGGACATGCACGCCTGGGCCGCCACCATGCTGGCCTTCGTCTCCCGGCCCCCGGACCCCACGCATGTAGGCGACGCCTGGCGGCAGATGTGGCTGGACCGGCTGGAGACCGTCGATCCCCTCATCCACACCTGGCTGGCCCACCAGTCGCGGGACGACTACTGGCGGCACGGCAGCGTCAGCGAGGACTACTCCGCGATCGACGCCGCCGTGCTCGCCGTCGGCGGCTGGCACGACCCGTACCGGGACACCGTGCTGCGCCTGGTCGAACATCTCTCGGGCGACGGCGGCGCGCCCGTACGCGGCCTGATCGGGCCCTGGTCGCACCAGTTCCCGGACCGCGGCCTGCCGCCCGGCCCGGCCATCGGCTTCCTCCAGGAGACCCTGCGCTGGTGGGACCACTGGCTCAAGGACGCCGACACCGGGGTCATGGACGACCCGCTGCTACGGGCCTGGATCAGCGAATCCCACCCGCCGGCCACGGTCTACACCGAGTTGCCGGGCCGCTGGGTCGGCGAGGACTCCTGGCCCTCCCCCGCGATCCGTACGACCGCGTACGCGCTCCCCGGCGACGCCCCGGTCGAGGTCGCCTCCCCGCAGCACACGGGCGTGGACGCCGGCCGCTTCTTCCCGTTCGGCAACGACGCGGACCTGCCGCCGGACCAGCGCGAGGAGGACGGCCGCTCGGTCTCCTTCGACTCCGCCCCCCTCACCGACCGCGTGGAAATCCTCGGCCGCCCCCGCGTCCGCCTCCGTCTCACCTCGCAGGCGCGGCGCGGCCAGGTCATCGCCCGCATCTGCGACGTGGCACCGGACGGCGCGTCGACGCTGGTGACGCGCGGCGTCCTGAACCTGGCTGCGCGGCACGGCCGCGACCGCAGCGTGGACTGGGAACCCGGCACGACGGAGGACGTGGCCTTCGACCTGAACGGCATCGGCCACGCCTTCCCGCCCGGCCACCGCATCCGGCTCTCGCTCTCGTCGGCGTACTGGCCGTGGATCTGGCCGCAGCCGGACGGCGGGGGCTGGACGGTGCACCCGTCGCACAGCACGATGGACCTGCCGGTGAGGGACGCGTCCGCCGATTCCTCCAGGCCGGCGATCACCTTCGAGGCCCCGGAACAGTCGGAGCCCCTGGGAGTCGAATACCCCGAGGCCGATTCCCCTCGCCCGGAACGCAGGGTGATCCGCGACGTGGCCACAGCCGACTGGACCCTGGAGGTCGACCCCCGCTACGGCGGCACCCGCGTCTACCCCGACGGCCTCCAGTTCACCGAGGACGCCCTGGAGACGTACCGCATCCGCACATACGACCCCCTCAGCGCCCGGACACGCTCCGACTGGCACATCCGCCTGCACCGCCCGGACATCGGCTGGGACGTGAAGGTGGACACGGAATCGGAAATCACGACGGATGGAACGGACTTCGTGACGTACAACAAGGTGACGTGCCGGGAGGGTGAGGACATCGTCTTCGAACGCGAATGGCAAAGGCGCTTGCCGCGCACGGCGGGCTGAGGGCCTTCAGACCGCCCAAACGTCGTCGGGCCGGTCCAACCAGACGGCGGGGGCCCGCCCGTCGGCCCCGACGGTGAGCCCGAACCGCTCGGGGCCGGGCCGCCCGCGCCCGTCCCACCAGCGGAAAGCGCCCTCGGCCTCGTCCCAGAGCCGCCGGGGCCCGGACTGGTACACCTTGGCGAGCTCGGGGCCGTCCCGAAACACGACAACAGCCCAGGATCGATCCGTGAGCCCGTAGAACCAGACGGCGCGCCGGCCGTCGCGATCGCGATCGGCGTTGTGGGCGATGTTCCGCACCCGGAGCCCGATGACG
>NZ_JBHVHQ010000138.1:0-13693 GCF_042800135.1 Streptomyces sp. NPDC057654
GCGTACGACAGGCGAGTACGACACCAGAGGATTCGGGGCGCTCGCCGGACCGGAACCATGGGCGAGACCGCGTCGGGCAACCCCCGGCCGTCAGCGTCGCGCGAACCGGCGCCCGGCCAGGAACGGGGAAGCGTTGTCGTGCGCATCAAGCCGATCTCGGCCCGGTCGCCCGCCAGGACGTCGAGCCGGTGCGCGGTCCGCAGGAACGCCTCGGTGGCGATGTGTTCCTCCACGGCGATGACACGGTCCATGGGTCCTCCTCAGGCTCGTCGGCCGCCGTCGACGGACAGGGCGGTTCCGGTCACGTAGGAGGCTTCCGGCGAGCAGAGCCAGACCGCGGCCGCCGCGACCTCCTCGGGATCGGCCAGCCGGCCCAGCGGGGTCACCGCCTCCTGCCGGGCGGTCAGATCGGTGCCCGCGGCGACGGTCTCGTACATGGCGGTCCTGGTCAGCGCCGGACAGACGGCGTTCACCCGGATGCCGTCCGGCGCGTAGTCGACAGCGGCCACCTTGGTCAGCCCGACGACGCCGTGCTTGCTCGCCACATAGGCGGGCGCGTTCGGAATGGCGTACAGGCCCCCGTTGGAGGCGACGTTGACGATCGCCCCGCCGCCCCGGCGGCGCAACTCGGGCAGTTCGGCCCGCAGGCACAGGAAGGCGCCGGTCAGGTTCACCCGCAGTACGTGCTCCCATTCGTCCAGCGTCATGCCGGTCAGTTCCCGGCCGGTGGACTGAAGGCCCGCGTTGTTCACCGCGAAATCGAGGCCGCCGAAGGCATCCGCCACGGCGGCGACGCCCGCGCGCACGGACGGCTCGTCGCCGATGTCCACAGCGATCGCCTTCGCCGTGCCGCCCGCCGTCTCGATCAGTTCCACGGTCTCGTCGGCGGCGCGCACATCGATGTCGAGCACCCCGACGGCGGCGCCGCGCCGGGCGAACCTGATCGCACTCGCCCGGCCGATACCGCTCCCGGCCCCGGTGACCAGACCGGCCTTGCCTTCGAAACCGCTGCCTTCGAAACCGCTGCCTTCGAAGCCGGCGCCTTCGAAGCCGCTCATGCCAGCGCCTCGTGGTTGACCCAGACCACCCGGTACGGATACCTGGCCTGCCAGCGCTTGATGAGTTCCACCGCTCCCGGCGCGGCGAACGAGGCGTTCAACGCGTCCACATCGGCGAGACCGAGCTGCACCACGGCACTGGCCACGAACACCGGGCTGTGGTCGTCGGCCGGGACGCGGATGTGCCGCTTCGCATGGAAGGTCTGGATGGTCCCGGAGTCCCTCATGACCTGTTCGATGTCTTTCAGGTACTGATCCAGCTCGGTGTCGGGGATCTCGTCGTGGAACGAAACAATCATCGTGTGGTTGATCATGCCTCGATAGTGCGCCTCCTATGGCACAGGAGTCCAAGATCCATTGCGAATGCGGCGATAACCTGGAGGCATGATTGGGCGAGGCCCGCGACCGCCCGTCGATCCGACGAGCCCTCACCGATCTGTGCTCCCGCCGCCCCCTCCGCGTACCAGGCGTACGCGAACTCACCGCCGCCACCGGGCCCAGCGCCGCCTGACCGGCCCCCGTCAGGGTCTCCGACCTCATGGCCGCCTCACCGACGAATCCACCCCAGCCTGGAGCGGCCCGACTTCCTGTATGAGGCAGTATCCGCAGCATCCCCCCGCTCAGACGGGCTGGCAGGCCTGTTCGTGGACTGCCCGCAGCCAGTGACGGTGCAGCATGTCCATGCCCGGCAGCGCGGGGTCGGTGACGAAGTGCACCGAGGAGCGTCCCTGGTAGGCGAGCAGAAGGGCCGCGACCGGGATGCCGGCGGGGAGGGTTGTCAGGGGCTCTGCCGCAACCACGGGGTCCCCCTGCCATTGCAGTGGCCGGCGCAGGGCGAAGCTGGAGCACACGACATCGCCGTGGTCGGTGGTGAGCAGCAGCGGGATGAGCTTGTGCAGGATCCGGTACGGCACCGCCCACGTCAGACGGCGGAGGGCTTCGCGGCGCGGCGGCGGCTTCAGCAGCGCGGTGGCCGCGACCGTTGTCCGCAGGCACTGCTCGGTTGTCACGTGTCCCGGGACGGCCAGGCGCGCTCCGACCACGTAGTTGCCCGGGGCGTCGGCTTCGTCAGGCCGCCGGATGTTGACCCCTACGGTCAGCGGCAGGCCGGGCGAACCGGTGTGGGGGAGGTGCGTGCACGTCCACGTCGCTGTGGCGCGGGCCATGGCGGCGACGTAGGCGTCGTTGGCGCTGCCCCCGTACGGCCGGGAGATCGCCCGCAGAAGGTCCGTAGGGACAGCCGCCCGGCGGAAGGTCCGCGCCCCGGAACGCGGATTCCCGGGGAGCGGCCAGCCGGAACTGGTCGCGGAGCGGGCCAACAGGGCGCCGGCCTGGGCCAGATGACGCAGGGAAGGCCGCGGCCGGTTGCCGAGAGCGTGGACGACCGCGGACGAGTTCGCGGCCGGTACGGGGGGTGTACTGAAGAGGCTCTCCAGGGTGTACGCGACTCCGCCCATGTCCTGTAGGCCGTGATTGACCCGGTACACGATCGCGTACCGCCCCGGCTCGTAGCCCGTCAGCAGTGTCATGTCCCATTGGGGGCCGCCGGAAGGGAACGCCTCCTCCTCAAGGGCGCATACCGCCTCCTCGACCTCCCCGCCGACGGGCAGCGGGCTCCGGCGGACGTGCTCGGCGACGTTGACGGGCATCTGCTGCCAGCGCGCGGCCATGCCCGTTCCGACGAGGCCCGCAGACAGGGCGGGGACCAGGGCCAAGTGCTTGGCGAGGTGCGTCCGCAATTCCTCCACGGGCGGGCAGACGCCGGTGAAATGGAGAACGGCACCGATACGCAGTGCCGGAGCGGAACGCATGATGATCACATCGAGCGGAAACGGGCGGCGATACCGAACAGCCATGCTGTCCTCCGCTGTCGACTCCCCGATAGCAACAGGACCCACGCCTGTTCGGCCAGAAGCCTGCCGGCGACGGCCATCGAGTGTGGGCCGTGACACCTGACGCTCTTCGGGTCCGCCGTGTTCTGCGGATCCGTACGTTTGCGGTTGCTGACACCCGAGGGCTACCGATCTCTCGCCAGCCCTGAGACCTGCTCCCTTCCAACGGTAGGAAGACGAGCCGGGCCCCCGGAAGCAGGAAAACGGCAAAACATGGAAGCCTCCTGAGCCAGGCGGGCGGCAGGGACGGGTGCGCTGGTGGACGATGCCGACGTGGACCAGTTCGCCGGGTCGTGATCGCTCGTAGCGGCGGATGACCTGGCCGGTAGGTCGGTCCATTCACCGCAGACGGTTCAGGCTATGCCGGGTCAGGACGCGATGGACGGTCGAGGCGGGCCGTACCAGGATCGAGCCGATCCAGGGCGGGCCGGGCTTTCGCTCGCGCCGCAGGTCGCAGATGTGGGTCTCGACATCGGCCGGGGTGTGGTGGGGAGCGGTGGTGGCAACCGACAATCCGGCGTATCGGGAAGCGTCGGTGGCGAGTCACCGTAGGTCGCGCTGAGGCAGCAGATACGCGGCGCCGCACGATTCGGCGAGGGCGGGGCCGAAGAGGGCGGCCGGGGTGTATGCGCCGGGTCGGCCCTCACCGGCCAGCAGTCGTCGGGCTATCTCTGCGGGTACTGCTCCGGTGTACTCCTGCGCGTCGCCCAGGCGCAGCCAGCCCTCTCGGGTCTCGCCGTCCGTCCAGGTCACGACGGCGTGTCCCCAGGAGTGCTCGCGCGGACGCTCCTTCGCTTCGACGCGTACCCGGGCGAGGCGGCGTGTAGTGAACGAGCGCAGCGGCCGCCATCGCATGAGGGTGCTCAGGGCGGGCATCATCGCCCGGATCAGGGGCGAGGACGGTGCTTCGCTGGTCGCCGAGAGTACATGGCGGGCACCGCTCGCTCGGTGAGCCGCGAGCAGTTCGCCCGACGGCATGCTCGCGGTGGTGACCTGCGAGCCGTCCGGCAGGGTGAGGTGTTCCGCGTCGCCGAAGATCCGGGCGGGCGCCAGGTGACCGTCGGTGATCCGACGGCCATGGAGATTGCCCAGAAGGGTGCCGATCAAGGCTTCACCGGCGGTGCCTTCCTCCATCGCGATCGAGGGCACCATGTCGACCCGGACCCGAAGCGGCGTGGGGCGGCCCTTGCACAGCTTCACTACGACGCTCTCGGTGGCGGTCACGCCGAACCCGGCACCGGTGACCACCGTCTGGCCCGCCTGGGCGGCCGCGTCGTGCATCTCGTACGCGGCGGAGAGCGCCGCGACATCGTTGGCCAGGTCGATGTAGTGGCTGCCGGCGGCGCGGCAGGCGTCGATGATCTCCGGGGCCGTCGTGGTGAACGGTCCGACCGTGTTGATGACTACGGCGGGGCGGTGCTGCCGGATTTGCGCGGCGGCGGCTGCGAGGGAAGGGGCCGGCAGTGTTTCGCTGCCGGTCTGCTGTGCCGCGGCGCGCAGGCGGTTCGCGTCCCGCCCGACGAGGACGGCTGTCAGGCCCCGCCGGGCGAGCTGTGCTGCGACGGTGCGGCCGCTGCGCCCTGTGCCGCCGAGCACCCAGATCTGTGCGGTCATTCGAAAAGCTCCTGTCTTGGCGGGAAAGGCCGGAGAAAGGGGCGGATGTGAGGTCAGGCGGTCGTGATGATGAGCTTGCCGCCCTTGGGCGTGCCGTCGCGTTCGAGTTCGGTGAGCGCCTTGATGGCCTCGGTGAGCGGCACCGTGCGGGCGATCGGCACCCGCAGTGTGCCGCGTCCGGCGGCGCACGCGACCTCGTCGAGGTCCGCCGTGACGGGTCTGGTGATCAAGACGTTGTACGGGCCTGGGAGCGCGCTCTTCGCGATGTTCGCGGGTGTGGGGTGGATGCTGACGATGCGTCCGCCTGGCTTCAGCATCTTCTTCGCCGCGCCGGCCGGGAGCGTGTCGGCAGTGTCGATGACGAGGTCGAATCGGCCGCTGAGCGTCATCGGGTCGAAGCCGAATTCGACGATCGGGTCGAGACCGAGGGCGCGCGCGTCGTGTGTGGCGGTGGCGCGGCAGCTGCCTCCCGCTGAGGCGCCGTGCGCCAGCGCGATCTGCGCGGCGGCTCGGCCGACTCCACCGAGGCAGCCGTTGATGAAGACCGCTTGCCCGGGCCGCAGCTTTCCCTTCCTGAGCACGGCTTGGAGTGCGGTGAGGCCAACGGTCGGGATGGCGGCGGCTTCCTCGAAGGAGAGGTTCGCGGGCTTCTTCACCACCCCTTTCTCCGCGGCCACGACCATCTCGGCGAAAGCGCCCGACGCGTTGATCGACGCCCCGCCGAGCACTTCGTCGCCGACGGCGAGCCGGGTGACGCCCTCGCCGACCGCCTCGACGACGCCCGCGAAGTCGTAGCCCAGCGCGCGCGGGAACTTCCGGCCCGTCACCATCTTCATGGCGCCGCTGCGGATACCCCAGTCCATCGGATTGGCCGCGGCTGCCCGTACGCGGACCAGAACCTCGCCGGCGCCGGGACGAGTCGGCTCGAAATCCTCCAGACGCATGACTTCGGGTCCGCCGTACTGGTGGTACTGGATGCGCTTCATCGGTGCCTCCGCAAGTGATGTCATCGAATGACATCACATTATCATGGTGATGTCACTAGCTGACATCGCCATGGGCGGGGCAGGGTGTCACGAGGTGACGTCACCTACACTCTCGGCATGGGACGGTGGAAGCCTGGGGCCGGTGACCGGCTGCGCGAGGCCGCGCTGTCGCTCTATCTGGAGCGCGGCTTCGAGCAGACGATGGTGGCGGACATAGCCGAGCGGGCAGGCGTCACCGCCCGCACGTTCTTCCGGCATTTCGCCGATAAACGCGAGGTTCTCTTCGACGGTTCCTCCGCCCTGGAAGAGAAGTCCCTGGCTGCTCTTGAGGGGCTGCCGGCCACGACGTCGGCGCTGGACGCTGTCGCGGCCGTACTCGACACCGTGGCCCAGATGGTGGGTGGCGACCGTGACCTCGCGCGGAAGCGACAGACCGTGATCATGGCCAACGCCGATCTCCGTGAACGCGAGTTGATCAAGCTCACGTCACTGTCGGCCGCCTTGGCCTACAGGTTGCGACAGCGGGGCATCGACGACATCGAGGCCGGCCTGGCCGCCGAGACCGGCATCGCCGTGTTCCGCGTCGCCTTCTCGCGATGGGTCGCCGCCACCGACGAGCAGGATTTGCAAGACGTCATTCGCGAGACGCTGGACCGACTGCGAGCCCTGGCCGCCGGCGGCTGAACCGCGTTCCGGCTCGACCGCTGCCGCTGAACCGTGTTCCGCCTCAACCGCTGCCGCTGACCCGCGTTCCGGCTCGACCGCTGCCGCTGACGCGCCTCCGCCGTCGGGTGGGGCGGAGGGCGGCTGTCCGCCTTGGCCGGGTGAGCCGCTGAAGCATGCCGACCTGATGTGGACCGAGGCGCGGGTAGCAGTGGGGCCGGGCAGGTGGTGTCCTGCCCGGCCCTCCTGCCTGGCCCTCCTGACCGGCCCCGGTGTGTGCCCAGGGGTCGCCGCATCCCCGAGTCGCGGGGCAGATGCCCCGGGGGTCAGGCGGATACCCGGGCACTGGCCGTTCCAGTGATCAGCGCGAGCGGCGCCGGCCCAGGAAGCGCATCCGCCCCGCCAGGACCAGCAGCAGAAGGCTGTAGTACTGCAACACCGGTACGGCGACGGCGATGGCGAACGCGACGATCACGGCGATGACGTTGATGTAGCTGTCGGTGTACAGAAGCGCGGTCCTCCGGCGGGTCTCTTCGCCGTCGCCCTCGACCATCCCCGGGTTGCTCTTCAGGATCTTCAGCATGGCCATGCGGCACACCATGCTGCCCAGGAGCATCGTGTAGTAGAACGCCGCCACGAACCGGTCGAGGCCGAAGGCGCCGATCATCTCCGTCGGGAGGGGGAGCACGACGACCGACAGCAGCCACCCCATGTTCCACATCGTCAGGGAACGGGTGGCCGTGGTGACCGTCGAGAAGGTCCGGTGGTGCTCCTGCCAGATGTTCGCGATGACCGCGAAGCTGAGCAGGAAGCTCCAGATCTGGTTGAGGTGACCGGTGATCACCTTGCTGGCGCCCTCGTGGGCGGACGCGACCTCGGGGACGAGGTCCACCAGCGGCAGGATCAGCAGGGTGATGGAGATCGCGGTCACCGCGTCGGTGAACAGCACCAGCCGCTCCCCTGAGACACCCCCCTCGATCCTGTCCGTCGCGGGAATCGACGGCTCTCCCGGACCGCCTTGTCCCGTTCCGGCCCCGTCGATGACGCCACTGCTGCTCATGTGTTTGCACCTTTCCCTTGTCGTGCCAGCCGCGCCTGCCGTCGCTATCGGACTCTGCTGGTCATGGACGTTTCAACGAACTGCGCGGACTCTACCCATGGCGACAGTGAGCAGTCGAAATGGCCCGCAGCCGCTGCCCTATAAGCATGGGGGTATTCGTCGAGGCGTGGGTGATTTGGGCGCTCGGATTATCAATTGGTCGCTCATGGTCAGTCTTTGGCGAGTTCTTGGTGAGCCTTTGGGGAATCCGGCTCTCCGGCTGTCGCTGCTGCTGTCGCCCCCGTCGCCGACGCTACGAGGGCAAGCCCGAGCAATTCCTCGCTTTCACCGTCATAGCCGCCAGACTGATCAACTACCGCGGACTCGCCAACTGGAGCGACGTCTCAGCCGGGAAGACGGGTGAAATCATTGCGCAGGTCGGCGATGAGGCCGTCGCCGTCGAGCTGTGCGTGCTCCACCCCGGCTACGGTCATGAGCCGTCCATCCGCCATACGGGACGCGGCTGCCCAATCGGCCCGCAATGTCCCGTCTTCGAGCACCGTTGTGTTCCAGTAATGCCGGGATTCGGCGAAGGCGGCGAAGTGGGTGCGATAGAAAGCAGCGATGGCCTCACGGCCACGGACTGATTCCGGACCTATTCGGACGATCGTGTCAGGGGCGAACAGATCCAGCAGTTCTTCGAGCGCGGAAGCGTCGTGCACCGCCCGGTCCGACAGACCGATGTACCGGTCGATCACGGTGTCCGTCATTTCGCGACAGCTCCTCCGGCGGTGGCCGCCGCCTTTTCCAGGAGTTCTGGAGCGAACAGCGTGCCGGGGTGACGCAGCATGTAGGAGACGTTGTTGAATGCCCGCGACACATCCGCGTCGACGAGGGCGGCGCCGACGATCTGCTCCATGGCCCGGCGCCGCTGCCGCACTTCCTCCGGCGCCTCGGTACCGTTCTCGGCGTCGATGCGGGCGGCGTCACCTCCCGCGGACACGGCCCAGGCCGCGTCGACGACCACCTCCTGTAGACGGAAGAACTCCGTGGCCGGCGCATCGAGGTCGGCGCCGCCGTCGAGGCAGTCGAAGTAGGAGGCCAAGCAGGAGGCGTGCAGAGCCGCAGAGCTCATCCCCTGGCCGTACACCGGGTTGAAGGACGCCACGGCGTCTCCCGCGCCGACCAGACGCGCCGGCAGGCGGCCGGCCCCGGTGAAATGGCGCCGCCTGCTCTCCGCCTGGTGGTACGTCATCACCTCGCGGGTGACGGCGCCGCTGGTGGCCTCCTTGAAGACCGCGGCCAGTTCGGCGCGGTTCGCGCGGAACTCGTCGATCGTCCTGCCGGGCCGGTTGTCGCCGAATCCCGTCAGCATGACGAGCCACTGCTGCTCTTCGACCGCGTTCGCCGCCGCGATGGACACTCCGCCCGACGGGTACCGCGGGGTGAACTGTTGCAGTACGGTCCCCGCTTCCAGTTCCGCGAACTTCTTCGAGCGCTCGAACAGGGCGGTCGCGTAGTTGACCGGGGCTTCCAGCCGTTCGAGCCGGGGCTGGTCGTAACCGTCCTGCCGGAGCCAGTTCGACAGCCTGCTGGAGCGCCCCATCGCGTCCACGACGAAATCCGCCGCGAGGACCTTCTCCGCCCGCTCTCCCCGACCTCCCGTCCCGGGTCCGGCAACGTGCACGCCGACGACGGCGCCGTCGCCGTACCGCAATCCGATTGCCCGCGCACGCAGGACCGAGACATTGGGGAGGCCGGTGACCCGGGACCGGACGAGCGCTTCGAGCAAAGGACGCCCGACCGCGAGGAGATGATGGTCCGCGCCGTCCGGCGCCATCCGGACGCCGTCGTAGGTGACGAGCGTCTTGTCGGGTCCGCAGAGCGACGCGCCCCGGTCCTGCGCCTCCTGGGTGACGCCGGGAAGCCACCGCTCGATCCACCGCCGGCCGGCGGGCAGCAGGGTGTGCACCTGCTGGTCCTGGGGCACCCCGGAGCGTGGCCCGGTCTCCGCCGCTATGTCGTCCGGCTCGACGATGACGACCTCGCGCGCGCGGTCGGAGAGCACCCGTGCCGCGAGGAGCCCCGCGATGCTCCCGCCCATCACGCACGCCGTGTCGAACAGAACGGGTACGTCGTGCGGCGGCTCAGCGCCAACCAGACTCTCGAAGAGAGTCTCCACGGATTCGGACACCGAATACTCCAGTTGGTGAGTGAAAAACAGACCTGGGCAGGCGGATCAGCGCCCAGGCGGTCGGAACCAGTGCCCCGAAGGCCCGTCGAAATCTGCTCGTTCCGGAGGAGAGAACCCGCTCGTGCCGAGGAGGCGAGGTGGCGAGGAGGCGAAGAGGCGAAGAGGCGCCCGATCATGATCACAAGGCCCGGACGCCGACGGCTTGTACCAGTCGGCCCCGTGCGTTGTACTTCCGTGCCACCCAGGGCCGCACGGGAAGCCCGGACAGGGCGGTGACCAGGGGGAGGAGTACCTTGATCCGGATGAGCACCGAAGCCGGCGTGCCTTCTTGGCGGATCGGGAACCCTTCCACGCCCGTGGTCGACGTCACCGTGCCGTATGCGAACGAGAACCGGAACCGTGCGCTGCTCAGGGAGTGGCAGCGCCAGGGGGGCGAGTCGGTGCCGGCTCCGCCCATGCGGCTGCCGCGGCACAGCGAAGGGACGTACCGCGCCCGCATCTGGAAGCAGAACCTGCTCGACCTCTTCCTGGAGGACCAGTACAGCGACGCGGTCGCAGGCGGCACCGGGGGCCCGGACGGGCACCTGGAGGACCGGATCGTGACCAGCGTGACGCTCAGCGGTGAGTGGCGCTTCGCCACGAAGGGGCAGCGAGCCACGGCGGCGGCCGGAATGCTGTGCGTACGAAGGAACGAGGACCTCTGGGACTTCGAGGTCGCCCGGGGCACCCGGGCGATCACCCTGGTCCTTCCCGCGAGCGAGATCCGCTTCCCGAAGAACACGCGGGCGGTCACCACGGAACAGGCGTCACCCGCCGCGGCCCTTCTGCTCGCCCACCTCCGTCTCTGGACGGAACTGGCGGACGGACTCGGTGCCGCCGCGGCCGGGGCCGCCCGCAACGCGACCCTGGAGCTGTTCAGAGGACTGATGAACGACCAGGTCATCGACGACGCGGAGTTCGCACCCGCCCTCCTCAGGACGGCGATGGACCACATAGAGGCCCGGCTGCTCGCCGACCCCGACCTCGACCCCGGAGGGATCGCGGCAGCCCTGAACGTGTCCGTCCGCACCCTCTACCGCGCATTCGGCCAAGAGGGCACGTCATCGGTCATGGGATACGTCCGCGAACGCCGACTCGAACGCGCCAGGGCAGAGCTGCTCTCGACACGCCTCACCGTCTCCGAAATCGCCGCCCGCTGGCACTTCGCCGACAGCAGCCATTTCGTCAAGGCGTACAAGAAGCGATTCGCCGAGACTCCCACCGCGGGCCGGTAGCCCGCGGAGGGCGTTCAGGCGCGATGCCGTCGCGTCTAGGGGGTGATGACCACCTGGTACGCCTCGCCGTCGAGGATGCGCTCGGACTGGACCTGACGGCCCACGGACCGTCCCGCGTTCTGGTTGTCGCCCGAGTTGACATGGCCCCTGATGCAGGGCGCGACGCCGGAGTCGCGTACGACCTCAACGTTGTCCACGCTCCACACGCCGCCCACCTCGCGGGGGATGATCTCCGCGCACAGGTCGCCGAGCGTGCCGCCCTGTCTGGTCCTGGCAAAGGGGTACTCGTCGCATTCGTCGCCCACGACGGTGGGGTTCGCCACAAACGGCCTGGGGGGAGCCTTGCAACTGTAGTAACGCCTGCTGTCCGACCTCTTCTCGTCGGCGTCACGCGTGAGCGGTCTTTTCGCGGTGCCCATGGCGTTGTTGCCGCTCAGGTTGTTCTGCGCCCATTCGTAGGCCACCGCTGCGCCCCTATAGACGGACCTGCTGAGGGTCACCCTGGCCAGGCTGTCGGTGGCGATGCAGCCGGGGCCGTTGCCGACCTTCCCGTCACAGGCCACCGAGGGGCCCGCCCACTGCCCGTAGCTGATGATGGGGAACAGCGCGTCGGCGCTCTCCGTCTGGCTCTGGTAGGCGATCTGGCTGCGCGAGCGCTCGGCGCCGCCTCGGGTCGTGGTCTCGTAGGAGAGGTGCCCGGTGTTGTCCTCCTCGTGCGCGCCCAGTGTGATGCTGCCGCCGCCCCAGGCGGGCGGCCCCGGTATGCACGCGGTGCACGACGAGGACAGAGCGAGTTTCACACTCTTGATGTTGGAGAAGTCATACGAGTAGACGGTGATGCTCTCGTCCCACTTCACGCTGTTGGGATCCAGCAAGGACCTGGCGGTGACCAGGAGTGTGGCGGTTCCGGTCACCTTGCCCTCGTCGTCCACGAGCGCGTACACAATGCCGTGCCGCGCGCAGTAGGCGTGCCGGTTGGCGACGACGTCCTGGTGTTCGGTGGAGGCGCACAGGGCTTCCGGGCCGGCGTCGGGGTCACCGACGGCGTCCCGGGGCGTGACGAGGTGTGCGCGGATACGGTCCAGATCCTGGCCGGTGAGGGGCCGCTCCTCGGTGCAGGCCCATGCCGCGCCCCGGCGCGCGAGTTCGGAGCCGGGGGCGGCGGCGGTGCAGGCGCCATGACCTTGCGGGGGCGCCTTCGGTGATGCGGCGGCCGCCGGTGAGGCGCCCAGCGCGAGGAGCATAGTGAGCAAGGCGAGCGAGGCCGACGCCGCGAGCAGCCGTCTGACGTGTTTCAAAGGGGGGTCTCCCTGAATCGGTGGCGTACGGGTCCGTTGGGGATGGAACCGGTCCGGCGCCCGTGCGCGCCAGGGGCGAAACAAGACCTTCTGTGATCACTTCTGGCCAGTTCTGGGCTCTCGCCGTCACTTCCGTGGCGGCTACGTTCCCCCTTGACCGGACACACACGATCACGGGGAAAGGGCAACGATGCGCCCCATAAGACCTGTCAGCCGCATGGGCAGAGCGTTCACGGCCTGTGCCGCCTCGGCCGCCGTAGCCACCGTCGGCCTCGCCGCCTCACCGGCCTCGGCCGCACCTGCCGAGTCCGCCGCCACCGCGCAGGTCAAGCCCGGAGACGTCTGCACTGCGGCCGACCTCGGCACCCGCCACCCGTACATCAAGACGACCGAAGTCTCCCCGGCGATCACCCACTTCAAGGGCTGGTACGTCACCGAGGGCACAAGCGGCTCCCAGAACGTCACCACCAGCGTTCAGACCACCATCTCGGTCTCCGTCGGCCTCAACGGCAACGTCCAGGGCAGCTTCGCCGTCGAGACCCTCGGCACCGTCGGCGCGAGCCTGGGCCTGAACGTTCAGGTCAACTACACCAGCACCAGCAGCGAGTCGAACTCGGTCACGTGGAATTTTCAACGGCCCGGCTACTACGGCGTCTACAAGGGCACCAAGAAGGTGACCGGAACGTACGGCAGCCTCAACTGCAACCGCGTCCAACAGGGCGACGGCAATTGGGCGTTGAAGTGGGTCGAGGGGCCCGGCAGCGGCAGCTTCACCACCTACACCGCCCTCGAAGAAGGCGCGGTCCGCTGCCAGGACAAGGTGCCCGCCAACAGCATCATGGCCAAGGCGCAGGAACTGCTCGACTGCGGCTCCGCCACCGCCACGGCGCAGCACGAGGCCGGTCCGGTGCCGTCGGCGAAGGCCGACGCCGCCAAGAAGACCGCCGCCAGGGATGCGGCCGAGAAGGCCGTGGCGGAGAAGGCCGTGGCGAAGAAGACGGCCGGGAGCGCGGCCGTCGCCCGCTCGGCGCAGGGCCTCACCTGTGACCCCGGCTTCTACAAGATCGGTGTACCCGGCAGGTCGCTGTACTGGACCGCGCCCCTCCTGGCGGCCGACGGTGTTCGCCTGCGGCCCTCGACGATCTTCAGCGGAGACCTTGATCAGTGGTCGCTGTGCAACAAGGTGGAGCACAACGGCGTCATCGAGGCCACCCTCGTCAACCACCGCAGCCAGTGGTGCCTGACCGTCCCCGAGGAGAACGCGGCCACTGAACGCGCGGTTCTACAGACGGCCCAGTGCGCGGAGGACGACCTCCAGCGGTTCTACATCTACCGCGACGTCCCCGGCAGCTCACAGATCGGTGTGCAGAACAAGTACACCGGCTCCATGATGGGCCACGACCGGTACGCGGACGGCGAGTTCATCCGCCAGTACTCCAGCGGCAGGCCGGACGGTACGGGTACGTACACCCTGACCGGAGTCTGACAACCCACACCCCGTGAGCGGCCACGGCACGTGAATCCCCGGGCCTCCCGGTCTCGTGCGGGGCCCTCCGCGTTCCTTGAGGGCGCCTGACAGGTAAATGACCTGGTCAGGCGCCCTTTTTCTGCCTCTAGAAGAAGCCCAGTTTCTTCGGCGAATACGACACCAGGAGATTTTTGGTCTGTTGGTAGT
>NZ_JBHVHQ010000139.1:0-13689 GCF_042800135.1 Streptomyces sp. NPDC057654
GGCCACCACCGTCAGCGCCGGCACCAGCAGGGACACCTGGTCGGCGCGCAGCAGGGCAGGTCCCGCGGCAGGCGCGCCCGAGGCGACGGCGGCGACGACGGCCGCCTCGGCGGCCCCGCAGGTCCAGGGATTCGCCGACTATGCGCAGGTCAACGGCTTGACGACGGCCGGCAAGGTGCTCTCCGCCACCGTTCGCCCGGCCACGATGTCCGAGGCCGAGCAGCTCCGGATCGCTCCGGGCGCCGACCTCTTCGACCTCCACCGACTGCGCTTCCTCGACGGTCTGCTCGTCGTGCTCGAACACAACCGACTTCCGTTGGCGGCCTGCCCTGCCCTGGCCGAGACCGACTTCACCACGGCCTCGCTCTACGCCACCCTGCGCGCCGCCGACCCGCCGCAGCTGCCCCGCGTCGCCGACTATTCGGTCGAGGCCCGCCACCCGACGCCACGGGAGATCGAGCTGTTCGAGATCGGGGAGACCATGCCGATGCTCGTCGCGACCCAGCTGACGTCGAACCAGGAATCACGCCCGATCGAACTGACCGTCCAGGTCTACCGGGGGGACCGCTACCGCTTCCGGGCCTCCATCACCAACCAGACTTAAACGATCGCCGACCAGACTCAAACGATCATCGGCTGGGCTCGGACGATCGCCAACCGGACTTGGGTGATCGCCGCGGTTTGCCGGTACGGCCATGCAATACCAGATGCATACCAGAATAAGACTATTGACGACCCCAACTAATACCAGTACTGTCCAAAATAAGCCGCAGGCCATGACGGCATATTGGCTTGAGATGGACGTTGAGTAAGGGGTTGGCAATGCAGAGCCCATTGAGCGAGGTGGTCCGGCGTCAGAAGGCCGGACAGCCGCAGGGCATCACCTCGGTGTGTTCGGCTCATCCGCTGGTCATCGAGGCAGCCGTGGTGCAAGCACGGGAGAGTGGCGGTCATGTACTGGTGGAGGCGACCTCGAACCAGGTCGACCAGTACGGCGGTTACACGGGCATGCGGCCCGCGGACTTCCGCGACCTCGTGTACGGCATCGCCGCCGAAGGCGGTCTGCCACTGGACCGCGTGATTCTCGGCGGCGACCACCTCGGACCGAACCGGTGGCAGTCCCTGACGCCCGACGAGGCGATGGACCGGGCTGACGCCCTGGTCGCCGCCTACGTGGCGGCGGACTTCACCAAGATCCACCTGGACTGTAGCTTCGCCTGCGCCGGCGACCCCGTACCGCTGACCGACGACGTGGTCGCCGAACGCGCCGCGCGGCTGATCCGGGTCGCCGAGGAGGCGGCCGGCCCCGAGCGGGCCGAGCGGATCCGGTACGTGATCGGTACCGAGGTGCCCACCCCCGGAGGCGCGCACGAGACGCTCGACGCGCTCGTCCCGACCACGCCCGAGGCGGCGCGCACCACTCTGGAGCAGCACCGCAAGGCGTTCGCCCAGCACGGCATCGACGAGGTCTGGCCGCGCGTCATGGCCCTCGTGGTCCAGCCGGCCGTCGAGTTCGACCATGTGCAGGTCGTCGACTACCGGCGCGAGCTGACCGAGGAACTGCGCAAGGTCCTCGACGACGAACCCACTATGGTCTACGAGGCCCACTCGACCGACTACCAGACCGCCGAGGCGCTCACCGCGCTGGTCGAAGACCACTGGGCGGTCCTCAAGGTGGGCCCCGGGCTGACCTTCGCCCTGCGCGAGGCGCTGTTCGCCCTCGCCGCGATCGAGGACGAGCTGGTCCCGGCCGCCGAGCGGTCACGCCTTCCCGAGGTCGTCGAGGAGCGGATGCTCGCCGAGCCCGCCAAGTGGGAGGACTACTACCCGGGCAGCGCCGCCGAGCGGCGCCTCGCACGCCGATACAGCTACAGCGACCGGATGCGTTACTACTGGCCCGACCCTGAGATCGAAAAGGCCCAGGCCCGGCTGCTGGACAACCTCTCGGCCGTCGACATCCCCCTGCCGCTGCTCAGCGCCCACCTCCCACTCCAGTACGCCCGCGTCCGCCACGGCGAGCTCGCTGCCCGGCCGCGCGACCTGGCCGTGGACCACGTCCGCGACGTTCTGCGCGACTACGACCGCGCCTCCCACCCCCACCTGATGGAGCACGTGTGACCACGCCCTCCGGCACCCTGTCCCTGGACGACGGCGCCGCCCACACCGTCCGCGAGATCGCCCAGCAGCCCGCCCTGTGGCGGGAGGTCGACCGTATCGTCGCGGCCTCCCGGGAGTCGCTGGACGCCTTCGTGCGTCCGCTCGTCGCCCGCGGTGACCTGCGCGTCGTACTCACCGGCGCCGGCACCTCCGCGTTCGCCGGCCAGGTGCTCCAGCCCGCCCTGGCCCGGCGCCTGGGACGCCGCGTCGACGCGGTCGCCACCACGGACCTCGTCGCCGACCCCCGCGGCGCTCTCGCCGAGGACGTTCCCACGCTGCTGGTCTCCTTCGCGCGCTCGGGTGACAGCCCGGAGTCCGTGGCCGCCACCGCCCTGGCCGACCAGGTCCTCACCGAGGTGCACCACCTCGTGATCACCTGCAACGAGCAGGGCCGCCTGGCCCGCGAGCACGCAGAGCTGCCGCAGTCCCACGTGCTGCTGATGCCGGCCGCGTCCAACGACCGCGGTTTCGCCATGACGTCGAGCTTCACGTGCATGACGCTCGCGGCACTGCTGGCTCTCGGCGGCAGCGCCTACGACGGGGTCGCCGAGCGTCTGGCCGAGGCGGTCGAGTCGATCTGCGAGAGCGACGCCGTGGACCGCACCGTCGGCGCCCTCGTGGCCCGCGAGCCCGAGCGCATCGTCTTCCTGGGCAGCGGCCCGCTGAAGGGCCTCGCCGAGGAGTCGGCGCTGAAGGTGCTCGAACTCACCGGCGGGAGGCTCATGGCCGTCTCGGAGACCTCGCTGGGATTCCGGCACGGCCCCAAGGCGGTGCTCAACGACCGTTCGGTCGCCGTGGTGTATATGTCGAACGACCCGTACACCCGCAAGTACGACCAGGACATCTCCGCGGAGCTGCGCGGAAATCTTCCCGCCGGCAGCGTCGTCACGGTCTCCGCGGGCCCCGGCACGGAAGCGGACGGCGACGACGCCTGGCCGCTGCCGGGCCTCGACGGCGTCGAGGACGTCGCCCTGGCGCTGTCCGCTGTGGTGTACGCCCAGCTCATCGCCCTGCGCGCCGCCCAGGCCCGGGGCCTGCGGGCCGACGACCCGTTCCCCTCGGGTGAGGTCAACCGCGTCGTGCAGGGCGTGACCCTGCACTCCCTGCACAACTGATCAAAGGCAGCAACGGCGCGGATCCAGGGCGCCGGACGGAGGTACAACGATGTTCCTAGGTGTCGACGGTGGCGGTACGAAAACCGCATTCTGCCTGGTCGACCGGGGCGGACAAGTCGTGGCGCGAGCGCAGGCGGCAAGTTCGTACTACTTCTCCCACGGCATCGGGCTCGTCGAGCGTGTGCTGGGGGAGGGCGTCGACGCGGTCTGTGCGGCGGCCGAGCTGACCCCCGCCGACATCGAGTACGCCTTTTTCGGCTTGCCCGGTTACGGGGAGGCGGCCCGCGATCTGCCCGTCCTGAACGCGACCCCGCGAGCCGTGCTCGGACACGGCCGCTACGCCTGCGACAACGACATGGTCTGCGGCTGGGCCGGTTCGCTGGGCGCGGTCGACGGCATCAACGTCATCAGCGGCACCGGCTCCATGACCTACGGCGAGCGGCTGGGCCGGGGCGTGCGCGTCGGCGGCTGGAGCGAGATGTTCGGCGATGAGGGATCGGCGCACTGGATCGCGGTCCGCGGCCTCAACGCCTTCTCGCGGATGGGCGACGGACGGCTCCCCGAGGGCCCCCTGGCCGAGGTGTTCCGGCGCCACCTGGATCTCGCGTCCGACCTCGACGTGATCGACGTCGTCCACAACCAGTGGCAGGGCGACCGCGGCCGGATCGCCGCGCTCAGCCGCTCGGTGGCCGAGGCGGCCGCTCTGGGCGACGAGGCCGCCTCGGCGATTCTCGCCGAGGCCGGCCGGGAACTCGCCCTGCTCGTCGAAGTCACCCGCGAGCGGCTGGAGTTCGGCCCGGACGAGACCGTACCGGTCTCCTACTCGGGCGGCACCTTCGGCGCGGACGCGGTTCTGGAGGCGTTCGCCACCGGACTGAAGAACCGATTCGACCACTACGAACTGCGACGCCCTCTGTACGAGCCCGTCGTAGGCGCCGCCCTGTACGCGGCGAAAATCGCTGAAACCCCGCTCGACCAGCCCGCGCTCGACGCGCTGCGCATGGCCTCCGGGATCTCTGCCTCAGAAGGGAAAGACCGATGAACAGAGGCAAGAAGAGCTGGATCCTGTACGCGTCGCTGCTGGTCCTGTTCTGGGGTGTGTGGGGCGCCTTCTCCAGCGAGCCGAACAGCAGATACGGCTACCCCAACGAGATGATCTACATCATCTGGGCCTTCACGATGCTCATTCCCGCGTACTTCGCGATGCGCGGCAACAAGTTCGACCGCCGACCGGTCGCCGCCGTGTACGGACTGATCGCGGGACTGACCGGCGCCGGCGGCCAACTCCTGCTGTTCCACGCGCTCGCCAACGGCCCGGCGTACCTGATCTTCCCCCTGGTGTCGCTCTCCCCGGTGATCACCGTCCTCATGGCGATGGCGCTGCTGCGGGAGCGGATCAACCGGCTCGCCCTGGTGGGCGTCGTCGCGGCGCTGGCGGCGATCGTGCTGCTCGCCATCCCCAGCGGCAAGGACGACTCGAACTCGCACGGCCCGTGGCTGCTGATGGCCATCCTGGTCTGTGTCGCCTGGGGCGTGCAGGCGTTCTGCATGCGCAAGGCCGCGGTGGTCGGGGTCAACGACGCGACGACCTTCGGCTGGATGACCATCAGCGGACTGCTGCTGGTTCCGGTGGCGTTCGTGATGATGGGCGATTTCCCGTCCGGCGCTCCGTGGCAGGCGCCGGCACTCACCGCGGTGACGCAGGTCCTCAACGCGGTCGGCGCGTTGTTCCTGGTCATGGCGTTCAGCCGGGGCAAGGCCACGGTCGTCGCCCCCATCACCAACGCGCTGGCCCCGGTGCTGACCATCGTGCTGTCCCTGGCGGTCTACCAGACGCTCCCGAACGTGTGGGGCGCCCTCGGTATCGTGCTGGCCCTCGCGGGCTCGACCCTGATGGTCTACAGCGACGAGAAGAGCGGTGAGAGCGGCGAAAACGGCGAGAACACTGCGGCACCGGGCGCGGCGGACGACGACGCGGACGCGAGTCCCGCCCCGGCCTCGCAGAAGTCCTGACCGCCCACAGATCCCTGGCCGAACCACGCAGCGGTACGGGCCGACACCGGCCCGTACCCACCGAACCGATATGAAAGCGAGGGGACACCTTCATGCCCCTGGTTCCCACGCGCGAACTCGTCTCGAAGGCCGCCGCCGCGGGCCGGGCCGTCGCGGCGTTCAACGTGATCACACTGGAGCACGCCGAGGCGATCACCACCGGCGCGGCCGCCGCGGGCGCCCCGGGGGTGATCCTCCAGATCAGCGAGAACGCCGTACGGTTCCACGGCGGCCGGGTCGAGCCGATCGCGCGCGCCGCGGCCGAGGTCGGCAAGGCCTGTGACGTCGACGTCGCCCTGCACATGGACCACGTGACGGACATGCGGCTGCTGCGCACGGCGGCCGACGCGGGGTTCTCCTCCGCGATGTTCGACGCCGGGGCGCAGCCGTACGCCGAGAACCTCGCCGCCACCCGTGCCGCGGCCCAGTGGGCCCACGGCGCGGGCCTGTGGCTGGAGGCCGAACTCGGCTACGTGGGCGGCAAGCCCGACGCTCCCGCGAGCGCCCACGCGGCCGGGGTGCGCACGGACCCGCAGGAGGCGGCGCGCTACGTCGCGGACACCGGCGTGGACGCCCTGGCCGTCGCCGTCGGCAGCAGCCACGCGATGACCGAACGCTCCGCGACCCTCGACCACGCGCTGATCGAACGACTCCGGGAGGCCGTGCCCGTACCCCTGGTGCTGCACGGTTCATCGGGCGTCGGCGACGACGATCTGCGACAAGCCGTTCAGGCCGGCATCGTGAAGATCAACATCGGCACCGCTCTCAACATCGCGTTCACCGGCGCGATCCGCGAGACACTGACACAGCGCCCCGACCTGACCGACCCCCGTCCCTACATCGCCCAGGGCCGGGAGTCGATGGCGGAGACGGTCCGGGTCCTGCTCGGCGTGGTGAGCGGCTGAGCGGCCGAGCGGCTGAGGCTGAGCGGCTGTGCGGGGGCGAGGCTTTCCCCGCACCTGATATCGCCTCCAGCTGCTGACTGCTGGCTGCTGGCGACGGCGCCGAGGGCGGGGAGTGTCCGGTCGGGCGCTGCCCGCGCCGCACCGACGCGGCCGACCGCATCCGCTCCTGGAGGCCGAGGACACGCTTGATGGTGCTGGGCGGAGAGCGTCGATGCGGTGATTGCCTACTGGCCTTCGGGCGAGGGCCGGCCGATACGGTGACCGGTATGCCTGACGACATACGACGGTTGCAGGCGGCGTGGGGGCGGGTCGAGGCGTGGCTGCGCGCGTACGCTCCGGCTTCGGCTGCCCTGTTGCGTCCGCCGGTCGGCGAAGCGGAGATCGTGGCCGCGGGGGCCGCCATGGGCGTGGAGCTTCCGGCGGCGCTGGCCGCGTGGTACCGGATTCACGACGGCGTGGACGAGGGGCATGGAGCCGGGATTCTGCCGTCCGGCAAGACGATGTTGTCGCTCGAACAGCTGGTGGATGAGTACCGGACTCACACCGAGGACTGGGAGCGGGAGGAGGGGCTTCTGCCGTTCGCGCGGACCGCCGGGGACATCTGGGCCGGCTGGTACGTGGACGCGCGCAGGGGCGCCCCCTCCTACGGCGGGCTGGGGCACTGGTCGGTCGACCTCGGAGACGATCCGTATCCGCCGGCTTCGAACGGGTGGCCGCTCGCCGATTGGCTGGAGGAGATGGCCGCGGCGCTGGAGGAGGGCCGGTGTCTGCGCCGGCCGGATGGGGTGGACGACAGGTACGACTGGCCGGTGCTGACCGGCAGCCTCGGACTGGACTGGGTTGATCCGAGGGATCCCCGGTTGTTCCCCGAGGGGATGACCAAACTGGACGGCCCCCGCTAGCGGTACCGGCGCGGGTGCCGGGGCAGCAACGGCTCGATAAGCGCTCACCATTCTCGACCGACCTCTTATGGTTTTGGCCGGGTCGTCCTTACCGCCCGAGGAATGAGATGACCTTCCCCATCCACCGTGCGATACCAAGGTCTTTTTGCGGGAAGTCTTCGCCGTGCGGCGTGGAAGGCGGCTCGGGGACGTCGACTGGCTTGGTGGTCAGGTACCAGGATCCGGCAGGGAAGCCGTAGGAGGGGGCGAGTGTTATGTACCCCGCGTGAGGCAGGCGGAATGTGATGCATTCACCGCCTCCGCAGCTTGCTTCCCCGAGGAATTCTTGGCCAGGTGTGCCGTCCGGCCAGCCGACGGATGGGCAGTCGCAGTCGATCCAGTGGCGAAGGCATCCGCACTTGTAGTCGATCGTACAGGCCGACTGGCCCCGGGTGCGGCGCGGCGTTCGACGCGGAAACCGGCTGCCAGGACGTCGTCCCGACGCCCTGGCCTGCGGCACGCAGCTGCGCTGGAGCGCGCCGAAGCTGATCGTGGTGGCCAACGAGAAGGCGCGCGGCGCGAATGTCCGCGCCCTGCACGTCCTGGCGGCCACGCCTGTGAAGGCCGGCCCCGCTGCGGCGGCCTTCGACCTGGCCCCGGAGCCGGTCACGCGGACGTGCCGGAAGTACTGGCGCAGATGGGCGGCGTACTCGGGGCGTGGTCGGGACCGGGGGCGACGGCCACCACGGTCGTGGCGTCAGGGTTGCCGGGCCCCCACCACCAGTCGGTGTTGTGGGCGCTCACGGCGGTGGGCAACCCGGTATCGCGGCCGAGTTCGTTGATGGCGCCGGCCTCGCCGTAGTCCTCCGCGAAGATCACCGCGTTCGCGCGCTGCTCGGGCGGGAGCCCGGTCCGTACCTGCCGCACGGTGTCCACCAGTTGGCGCCAGCCCAGGGATTTTCCCGCATTCGATTTGATGCCGTACGTCCGCGCCGCATCGGAGGGCGGCAGTACCGGCAGCACGATCACGGCGAACAGCGCAGCCGAGACGGCCGTTCCGACCATCAAACCGCGCAGTTGGTCCGGTCGGGAGTGCGGCCACCCGTCGAGTCCCACGGCCCCGGCCGCCAGTAGGCACATGTACAGGCCGCCCAGGCAAGTACATCTGCGCTCCGGTCGTCACGGCGAACAGCACGAACAGCACGGCGTACGCGGTCACAAGGCACCGGCTCGCGTCGTCCGCGCGGCCGGGTGCGGCCCGGCGCGCAAACTCCCGGGCCGCTCGAACCCTACGCACCCGGTCCACGAGTGGTAAGCGCCCCGGCCGACACCTCCGGGGGCCTTCGGATCGGCTCGTGGCGGCCTTGAGAGGGGTACCAGCAGCGGCAGTTGCAGCTCAGATCTCCTCCCGGGCCTGCTGCGGGTAGCCGATCTCGGTGATGTCCTCGTCCAGCTCCGCAAGGGTGACTTCCGGGTTCAGTGATGACACGAGTTTCTGGCTCAGCAACCGCAGGTCATACACGTCGCGGACGGCTTTCAGGTCCACGGGTACCTCGTAGTGGTCCTCGGCGAAGCGCTGGAACGCTTCCGGCGAACGGTCGGTCAGGATCGTGAACAGGCCTGTGGCCCCGTCGGGGTCGGAGCATCCGGTGGGGAAGTCGATCACGCCGTGCTGCCAGCGATTGTCCGTCGCCTCCCGCCACAGGCAGGCCGTCACGACGGGAACGCCGTCCTCGTCGGTGAACGCCGGCTCCTCGACGAAGCGACGGAAGACCTCCGGGACCTCGTCGAGCACGCCCGGCCAGGGTTCCCCGTCGTCGGCGTACGGGCTCATCGGTGCTTCGTGGTCGAAGCCGCGGACGTAGGCCCCGGCCGCCGAGAAGACGATGGAGTACTCGTCGCCCGACCCGTTGCGCATCGAGGCCATCTCCTCGCCGTCGGACCAGCCGGCGTCGAAGGAGTAGTACCTGCCCTCCCAGTCCGGATTCAGGATTGCGTTGAGCATTGCCAGCGAGCGGCAGAGGTTCCGCAGGCCGGCGATGGAGGGCAGCTGGCGAGCTACGTCATAGACCGTCACGTGCTCATCCAAACGGACGCCCCTGACACCCAGGGCTCCGCCTGGCCGGCGGCCCTCAGCAGCGATTCCCAGACCGGGCGGGCCAACTGGCGACAGTTGGAAGCGAACTCACCTGTGCCGTCTGCCGCGTCCAGCATCCAGCGTCCCGCGATCCGAAGCGCACCATCGCGCTGACCGCGCGACCTGTGCCGGAGTAGTAGGGGTCTGACGAACACCGGGAGGTCCACCCAGCCGTCCCCTGCGTGTCGGACGAGAAGGCCAGAAGGCGTTTCCGGAGCCGGACGCAGCGCTCGGCGGTCTCCGTGAGCAGTACGGTCACGGTCGTGCGCTCCGCCTCGGTGCGCCGTTTGAACCCGGGCCGACCCGATCATCGAACACATCCGATGCTCGGGCCGCGCACAACACGTTCGTCACAGCAGTCGGCCCGCTCGCGGGAGCCGATGCGGCGCTGTCCGGTGAGCGTCGGACGGTTCCACCGCTGCGCGCGCAGATCAAGAGCCGTCCGGTCCAGGCCGGCGGGAGACCGCGTTATGCCTTGCGCAGGCGGTCGATGATGCCGTCGATGTCGCGGATCATCATGTCGGGGCGGACGATGTGGCCGCCGGGTTCCTCGTGGGCCTCGTACGGAATGTGCGCGCCGTCGAGCAAGGAGCGGAACTCGCGCTGCCCGGCGAGCACTTGGGGCTCGTTGACCTGGCTGAACCAGTCGACCGGGTCGGGGCTGGTGCCGGCGACGAGGAAGATGCGCTTGTCGCGGTAGCGCTCGATGTTCTGGACGGGGTTGTCGGCGGTGACCCGCGCTTCGTCCCACGGCACCCCGTAGACCATGCCGCCGCCCAGGTCCAGGGCCGAGGTCGCGTTGGCCCAGTGGACGACCAGGCCGCCGTCGCGGCGGAGACTGGCCGGGCCCGAGTGGGCGCTCACCGAGGCGAAGTGGCCGTAGTACTTGGCGGCGTACTTCAGTGCGCCGAAGCCGCCCATCGAGAAGCCGGAGACTGCCCGGCCGTTGAACTCCGCGTAGGTGCGGAAGTTCGCGTCGATCCATTTGACGAGCTGGTTGAGGTGGAAGCTCTCCCAATTGCGGGGGCCGACCAGGGAGCTGACCGGGTTGGAGTACCAGCCGGTGTGGCCGCCGTCGGGCATCACGACGATGAGGGGTTTGCCCGCCGTCCAGTCACGTACGTGGAGGGTGTCGAAGGTGATGAAGTCCTGCATTCCGCCGTGGAGCAGGTACAGGACGGGGTAGGTGCGTCCGCTGGTGTGGTAGTCGTCGGGGAGCAGGACATTGACCGCGGGGCCGGGGTTCCAGCCGATCTCGGCGGTCTGGAACCGGTAGTACCACATGCGGGGATCGCTCTCGTTGCGGTCCACGATGCGCAGGCCGAATCCGTCGTCGGCCGCCCTGGCCGTCGAGGCCGAGGCCAGGAGACCGCCGAAGCCGAGAGCCGCTGCGGCGGAAAGCCCGCCGGCTGATTTCAAGAGTGTTCGACGCGATGGATGCTGGACGCTCAACACAACCTCCTGGTAGGGGAGTCGTACGGACTCGGCTGTAGACGGCCGAGCAGCCTCACCGCACCTGGGGCGGGACGTGTTGCGGAGGCAGGGCGAAACTACCGGCACTGGCGAGACGGCAGCCAGCAGGGATGTGTCAGGTACCCGGCCAGGCCTGGGGATGGTAGTGCGCCGGGGCATGGCCCGTGAGGACGAAGCCGGAGCGGTACCCGGCGGTGCGGGTGATGGATCGGGAATGTTGGTGTCATGTTCAGCCAACGCGCGTTGCGCTCGGCAGCCCGGTGCCGTTTCCTGATGGCCTCTCACCCGCAGCGGGCCCTGCTGACGCCGCCCCGCCGTCGGTGTCCTGCCGTTCGCGCACCAGTGGGTATTCGGCGCGGGTGGTAGGTGCCGGTCGGGGGGCCGGTGAGTGGCACGGGCCGTGCCGGGCCTCTGGCTGAGGTGGTCGTCTCGTCGGCGCCGGACCAATGGGCCGTCGGCGCTGGCCAACGCGCCGTCCTCATCTGCGGCCGCGTCGCCGCCACCTGGATCACTGGCGACCGCCGCCTCACGATCAGCCCCCTGCGCCGCCTCACCCGGACCAATGTACCGAGAACTGGAGGGGGAGGGCCAGAACCTGGCCACCTTCATGGGCCAGGGCGTCGGCACGGTCCATATCGCCGAATCCACCTGAACCGCAGCACTCTGCTTGTAGGGGTGCCACGGCTGGACGCTGCGTGATTCTCATCATTCACCAGTTGCGAGAGTTCTGCGAACAACCCAGGACAGTCATGAATCCGCAGGGTGCCACTGACGGAACTCCTCTCAGAACCGGCTCGATACGAGGGGCGCTTCGGTAGGTTGCCGTGTCATTGACTCGACATGGGACGGTCAACGGTTCGTCATATTTGTCGACGTGGTTCGATGTAGCATCCCAACGGAAATGGAGACCGGAGACCACATTGAGGTGCTATAGACCATGATGAATTTAAGAAACTCCCGCTTCAGGCGAACCGTCACCATTGGCGTCAGCATTTTGGGCGCGGCAGTCGGTTCCGTGTTTCCGGCGGGCGCCGAGGTGCCGGAACAATCTCGGAATCTTCGTTCGTTCTACGAGCAGAAGATCCGCTGGAGCCCTTGCTCGTTCGACAGGGAAGTCGAGTGCGCGTCCGTTGAGGTCCCCCTGGACTACTCCCACCCGGACGGCGAACGCATATCTGTGGCTATCAGCCGCCAGAAGGCAACGGACAGCAAGGCTCGGCGAGGCGTCCTGTTCTACAACCCGGGCGGCCCCGGAGGGTCAGGGCTGACGGACTGGTACGGCAAGTCGGCCCCCAAGGAGCAGTTCAAGAACACTCCGCTCAATGCCTCCTACGACCTCATCGGATTCGACCCCAGGGGCGTCGGGAAGTCGGCGCCGCTGCGGTGTGCGAAATTGGATCTGCCCGACATCACGTCGCGGCCGACCGGCAAGGACTTCGATCACTTCGCGGCCTGGGCGAAGGAATTCGAGAAATCATGCGACGAGCTGGACGGGCAGCGCCGCAAATACTTCAACACCCGTAACACCGCCCGGGACATGAATGTGATCCGCGCGGCCCTGGGGGAGCGGCGGATCAACTATGTCGGGTACTCCTACGGCACCTACCTCGGAGCCGTCTATGGAAGCTTGTTCGCCTCCCGACTCGACCGGAGCGTTCTTGATTCCTCGATGCATCCCGATAAAACAGGCTATGCCTATATGACATGGAAGGCGGAGGCGGCACGGCGTTTTGTCGAGGAATGGGCCGGCTGGGCGGCGGAGCGCGACAAGACGTTCGGGCTGGGGGCGTCGGTCTCCGAGGTCATGGCGACGGTGGAGGCGGTGTCGTCACGGCTTGCCGGGCATCCCGCCGGCGGCTGGGACCGGAACACTTTCGACGCGTTCTTGGGCTTCGATGCTGAAGATGTCGCCAAGTGGCAGGAGCTAGGGGAACGTGTAGCCGGGCTGAAGTCGGCCGGCAGCGGTGAGCGGTTCCGCAAGGTTCCGCCCGTTCCGAAGGCGGCAGCCGGGCGTGAGGTGGTCGAAGACGCCACGTACACGATCCTGGCCGAGGGCGAGTGGCCGCAAGACATCGAAACCTATCGTGAGCAGGTCAGGAAGAACCGTGACCGCCTCCCTTACGGGTTCGGCCCCATGGGCTCTCTCCCCCTGCCGCCTGCCTTCCGTTCCTTCACACCTCCCGAAGCCCCGACCGACATCGAGCGTGACGGCTACCCCCGCGGGATGGTGATCCAGGCGAAGAGGGACTCCCAGACCCCGTACGAAGGCGGCGTGGCGATGGCCCAGCGGCTCGGCGACGTGCTGGTATCCGTCGACGACCACAAGCACACACAGTACGCGTCGAGCAACAACAGGTGCGTGGACGAGCCGGTGACCGAGTACCTGATGCAGGGCGCCCTTCCGTCAAAGCCCGTCAACTGCCCCGCGGCAGAGACCGGCTGACCTGAGGGCTCGCAGAGAATCAAAGATTTCGGCCCGGGCCGGCTGCCGGTTACCGACGCGGCCGGCCTCCGCCTCGCGCGCCAGACCATTTCGTTCGGATCATCTGATCGTTGGTCTGCGTATGTCGTTGACTGATGCGCAGTGGGCGCGAATCGAGCAGTCGCTGCCGGACCGGACACCGAGGCGGGGTGGCCGTTGGGAGGACCATCGTGAGGTGATCGACGCTATCGCCTTCAAGTTCCACGCCGGGACCCGGCTGGTGCATCTGCCGGAGAAGTACGGCAACTGGCGGGGCGTCTGCAACCGGCTGTGGATGTGGGCGGTCGACGGCACGTGGAAGCGGGTGTTCACCGCTCCGGTGGCCCGTGGCCGGGGCCGACGCGGGCGAGGACCTGGCCTGGGCCGTGTCGGTGGACTCCGCGACCGCCTGCGCAGACGCGGTATCCGCGCGCCACCCGCTACGAGAAGACCAACGCCGGCGGCCCACGCTTGGGTGCATGACGGCCCTGCATGATCGGGACGGGCC
>NZ_JBHVHQ010000140.1:0-13601 GCF_042800135.1 Streptomyces sp. NPDC057654
GTCCCCAGGTGGACGGCGCTGGTCCCGGTCGCCTCGGCCAGCGCCTCGGCGGCTCCGCGGGGCGGCAGCAGCCGCCCGTTCAGATAGCGCTCCCAGGACGTCTTGCTGTAGCCCGTACGGTCCGCGACGGCGGACAGGCTCAGCCCGCTCCGCTCGACCAGCCTGCGCAACTGGTTCGCGAACTCCCTCAATTGCGGATCGAGTTCCTCCGGAAGCGCTTTCCAACGAGCCATTGCCTCCCCCTGTCCCCCCGAACGGACTGCGGTCGTCCCTCATGGTTACCAAGCACAGGACCCCGGGCGCAGCACCACACCACCCCCGCTACGGCCAGTACCGGCTACCCATGGGGATGCCTCAAGTCAGCCTGGCAGTTCCGGAGTTGAGGGCGCATGGGTGCATCCGGGGTACGAACGCTCCTCCCCACGCGCTCCCCCAACTCCCGAGCGCTACGAGACCGCCCTCACCGGCCGAAACACTCCTTCGGGCCGCCCCCTGCGGGCTCCAGGCAGAGCCGCAGCTCGGACGGCGCATCGGTGGCGACCATGGGAGTGGACAGATAATCCAATGAGTCCAACTCGTCGCGTACCAGGGCACGCTGCATGTTCTCCTTCGGCCGGTCTTCGGTCCCGCCCTTCGCGGGGCTTCCGGACGGACCGCCCAAGGAGATCGAGAGCCGGTCCCCGACGTGCGACTTCGAGATCTTGGCCCACCCCGTACGGCACACCTTGCTGTAGCGGATCTCCACCCGCTGGCCGTTCCTGGCCTGCCAGGAGCCGGTCGTCCTGGGGTCCAGACACGCCATCGTCTCCGGATTCCGGCCGGTGCACTCCGCCCCGTGGCACTTCGCCGCCGCCGTCGGATCGGGAAAGGCATCCGAGTACGGGAGCGTGCTCGCGGACGGCGACGCCTTGCCGCTCGCCCCGCTCGTACCCTCCTCCTGCGCCGTCGGCCACGCGGCGACGGCCGCGAAGCCGAGCACACCGCAGACGGCCGCCCCGAGGAGCACGCGCACCGTCCGGCGTCGGCGGCGCGCGGCGGGCTGCGGGGCGGGGTCGGATCGTACGGCGGCCCGGCTCTCCGGCTCCGCACGCGCGGCCCGGCCGCTCCACTCCAGCTCCGCCAGCTCCCACAGCGCGACCGTTCGCCCCAGGGGCTCGCCCGCCAGCCGGCACAGCGCCTCCACGGCCTGCCGGGGCGGGAGCTTCTTGCCGTTGAGGTAGCGCTCCCATGACGAGCGGCTGTACGCCGTCTTGGCCGCGAGCCCGGCCAGGCTCAGGCCCGTACGCGCCTTGAGCCGCCGCAACGATTCAGCGAGCCGCGCGCATTCGGGGGCGGGTGCGCCGCCGTTCGTGGGCCCGCCGAGGTCCGTACGTACGCCGGAGCCGTTCTCGGTACGCGCGCCCGCGCCCGTACGCGTACCCGATAAACCAGGCCCCGATCCAGATCCCGATCCAGATCCAGATCCCGATGCCGATCCAGTCCCCGGCCCCCGCTCCGGCCCGGTCATCGGCGCAGCACCGGCCAGGTGTCAGGGCCGACCTTGCCGTCGGCCACGACCCCGCCCTTCTTCTGGGCGCGCTTGACGGCCCGTTCCGTCATATTGCCGAACCGGCCGTCGATGGCCCCGAATTCGTACCCCGCGTGCTTGAGCAGGCACTGCGCCTCGGCGACCTCCGGCCCGACCATGCCCAGCTGGATGATGGCGACGCTGGTCCGGCTGTTGCCCGCGTACAGCCTGCCGTCCTCGCGCTGCCGCTGCACCGTGCAGTCGTAGTGCGGGGCATCGTCCTTGGCCGTGGCTGTGGCTGTGGCCGTGGCTGTGGGAGTGGTCGAGGCGGCGGCGCTGCTCGCGTGCGAACTGCCGCCGTCCGACCAAGGTTCGGTGACGACGAGCACCACGGCGAGTACGGCCACGAGGGCGACCGCGGCGGCGATCAGCGCCCCGGCCCGGCGTCGGCGGCCGAGCGGCGGACCGGCCGCGCCCCCATCCGGGCCGACCGCGTCCGGGGCGGGCGACGCCGCGTCCGGGGCTTCCGCGCCGGAGGCCGCGAGCGCGTCCGGCCGTCCCCACGCGTCCTCCGCCAGTTCGTGCAGGACCAGTAATCGCGTCGGATCGGTCTCCGCGATCTGTGCCAGCTCCACCACCGCCTGCCGTGGCGGAAGCTTTTTCCCGTTGAGGTAGCGCTCCCACGACGAGCTGCTGTACGCGGTACGAGCGGCGAGCGCCTCCAGGCTCAGCCCGCTGTGGTCCTTCAGTCTCCGCATCTGTACGACGAGTTGCCGAACCCTTTGGTCGAGTGGTTCCGGCAGCTTCTTCCAACGCGACATGTCCACCCCATCCGCGTCCTGTTGTCCCCCGAGGCGTCGAGGCCTCCCTGAGAGCCATGATGGGCCGATTCCCGGTGCCGGTTCCCGGTGATTCACGAAGTTCGTTGACATCTTCACGGACCCGTAAGGCACCCCGATCGCACCGTCCCGCACCGGCAGCCCTCCCAGCACCTCCCACGATCTCGCGCATCCCAGCAGGTCAGAGGGTGGGCCGTCCCAGAGTCTCCCGGACTGCCCGATCTTTCTGGCGGCCTCGGCGGCCACGTCGGCAACCTGTGGTGCAGCACCAACGGGCGGCGCGGTCCACCCCGCGCCGCCCGCCATCCACTGGGAAGGACTGAGAACTGTGAACGCACACAAGCGCATCGGTCTCGCCACGAGCACCGCACTCCTGGGCGCGGGCCTGGCCCTCGCACCGGCGGCGGGCGCTTTCGCGGCGCCGACGAGTTCGGCCACCGCCTCCGTGGCCCAGACCTGCAAGAAGCACAGCATCACCGTGCCCTCCGACCGGGGCGCCGTCGCGTACAACGAGTGCCATCGCACGTACAAGGGCAAGAAGCAGGCCAGTACCCAGATCTGGGTGTACGACAAGAAGGCCGACGGCAAGTGCGTCTACGCCAAGGTGCAGATCGCCAAGTGGAGCCACACCTACAAGGCGTGCCCCAAGAACCACAACGTCAACGGGGCCCGTTCCGGTTGGCACAACGGGGTTGACGCCCAGGTGACCATGTCGATCCGCTGATCCGCCCCACATGCACGGTGATCCGTCCTTTCACGGGGGAGAGGGCGGGTCACCGTCATGTGCGCGTACCCGACGGGAAGTCAGGCAGCCATCGCCCCGCGAAGGTTGTCTGCCAGCGCCGTCAGGAATTCCTCCGTCGTCAGCCAGGGCGCGTCCGGCGAGATGAGGTGCGCCAGGTCCTTCGTCATGCGGCCGCTCTCGACGGTCTCGACGCAGACGCGTTCCAGGGTCTCCGCGAAGCGGGTGACGTCCGGGGTGCCGTCGAGCCGGCCCCGGTGGGCGAGGCCGCGGGTCCAGGCGAAGATGGAGGCGAGCGGGTTGGTGGAGGTCGCCTTGCCCTGCTGGTGCTGCCGGTAGTGGCGGGTGACCGTGCCGTGCGCGGCCTCCGTCTCCACGGTCCGGCCGTCGGGCGTTATGAGGACCGTGTTCTTCGTGGACAGGTACACCGGGTACGCGCGGTCCAGCCCGTAGCGGAACGAGGCGCGCGCGAAGTCGCGGATCGACTCGTCGTGGTGGTACATGGACAGCGCGACCCCGGAGTCCGGGAACTCGTGGACCTCCAGTTCGACGGGGTCCGTGCCGTCCCGCGAAATCGGAGCCTCCCCTTCCACGCGTACGGGCACACGTACGGGCACGCGTACGGACAGGGGAGGATGGCGACATGCCGCACCGATGTATCTCGACATCAAGATAGTTGAATTTATCTCGACGTCAAGATATTTGGTGGCGGGCTCTGCGACGAGAGCCGCGAGAGGGGCTTCCCTACTTCACCGTGAAGTGGAGCAGATCCTCCAGGAACGGGATCTTCAGCCACGGGTGCGGCTGCGCCATCATCGACAGCAGCACGATGGCGGCGCCGAGCACCCCGTAGATCACCATGTCCGTGAAGCGCGACCGTACGGCCAGCATGCCGACGGACGGCAGCGCCCAGCGCAGCACCGCGCCCGCGATCAGGGCCAGCCCGATGATGATCGTCCCCGCCCGGAAGGCGTCGAACGCGACGATCAGCAGGCCCAGGCCCGTACCGCCGAGCACGGAGAGCAGCGGCCACTGCCGCGCCGGGGCCGGAGCGTCTCCGGGGGCGGCCCGTCCGCCACCCTCGGGGCGGGCGATGCCGCGCGCCAGGGAGGGGAAGCGCTGCGTTATGCGCGAGACGCGCGTCGAGCCCAGGCGGGGCTCGGCCTGTGCCGGCTCGGGTTGTGCCGACTCGGGTTGTGCCGACTCGGGCTCAACGGAAGCCACGCCTTCTGAAGCCTGGGGAGTCTGGGGAGCCTGGGGAGTCTGAGGAGTCCCCGAAGCCTCGGGGGTCTCCTGAGCCCGCTTGGGCTCCTGGGCCTCCCTGGACTCCTGGGCCGCCTCGGCCCCCTGCGCCCCCTGGACCCCTTCGGCCCCCTTGGCCTTCTCGTCCTCAGGAGCCTCCGTCGCAGCCCCCTCCGGGCCCTTCCCCGCGCCCGAGTGGGTCTCAGCGCCCATGACCAGCCGTCCTCTCACAAGCGGTACCCCCGGCCGCCGCCGCGGTCCGGGTTACGACGAACGCGACCCCAGGTCGTACGAGCACGAGCACGCCGGCGCTCAGCCCGCGGCGGCGGCGTCAGCGGCTTCGGCAGCGAGCTCGGCGGCCTCGACCACGTTGACCAGCAGCTGCGCCCGCGTCATCGGGCCGACGCCGCCCGGGTTCGGCGAGAGCCAGCCCGCGACCTCGGCCACGCCCGGGTGCACATCCCCGACGATCTTGCCGTTCTCGTCCCGGCTGACGCCCACGTCGAGCACGGCCGCGCCCGGCTTGACGTCCTCCGGCTTGATGATGTGCGGCACGCCCGCCGCGGCCACGATGATGTCGGCCTGGCGCAGCTGCGCGGCCAGGTCGCGGGTGCCGGTGTGGCACTGCGTGACCGTGGCGTTCTCGGACTTCCGGGTGAGCAGCAGCGGGATGGAGCGGCCGACGGTGATGCCGCGGCCGACCACGACCACGTGCGCGCCGTTGATCTCCACGCCGTGGTGGCGCAGCAGCTGGATGATGCCGTACGGAGTACAGGGCAGCGGACCGCGCTCGTTCAGGACGAGGCGGCCGAGGCTCACGGGGTGCAGCCCGTCGGCGTCCTTGGCCGGGTCCATCAGCTCCAGGACACGGTTGGTGTCGATGCCCTTGGGGAGCGGGAGTTGGACGATGTACCCCGTGCACTCGGGGTTGTCGTTGAGCTCCCGTACGACCGCCTCGATCTCCTCCTGCGTGGCGGTGTCGGGCAGCTCGCGCTGGATGGAGGCGATGCCGACCTGCGCGCAGTCGCGGTGCTTGCCCGCGACGTACCACTTGCTGCCGGGGTCGTCGCCGACGAGGAGAGTGCCCAGGCCGGGCGTGATGCCCTTGGCCTTCAGCGCCTCCACGCGGACGGTGAGTTCGGACTTGATCGCGGATGCGGTGGCCTTGCCATCGAGAGTCTGGGCGGTCATGGGCCCATCCTCCCGGATGGGAGGGGCCGCGTTCCAATCAGGTCCCCGGCCGCGCCGCCTGTTGCCGCGGTAGTCGCCGCTCCGTTGCGGAGCGCTACATTCCGTACGTAGCCTGAACGCGGTCGACTCCGGCCGATCCTGGGGGAGGAACCGTAAGTGTTCAGCGTCATCGTCGTACCCGCCGACTGCCGTGGCCCGGACGGTCAGTTCCGGCTGGAGCCCGGCCAGAGCCTGCGCTTCGGCCGTACGGGGCCGGGCCTGGCCATCGAGCACCCCGGAGTGTCACGCTCCGCGGGACAGATCACCGCCACCGCGACATTCTGGACGCTGACCAACCTCAGCCGTCACCAGACGTATGTGGTGGAGAACCCCGAAGGCGCGGGCGAGCACATCAAGATCGCGCCCGGCCGCGTCGACGCGCCCGTACCGTTCGAGTTCTCACGGCTGGTGATACCGGCCGGCGACGAGCTCCTGGGCTTCGACGTCTGGGCGCCGCGCCACGACTATCTCGACGACCACGAGGCCGACGCCGGGGAGCCGACCGCGCTCTCCTTCCCGCTCGACCGCTCCAAGCGCTACTTCCTGGTCCTGGCCGCGCTCTGCGAACCGCGGCTGCGCGGCGAACCGCACGCCCCGCTGCCCACCGTCGAACAGGTCATAGACCGCCTGCGCCCCATCTGGCCGGCCATCAGCCGCACCTCCGTGCAGTGGAACATCGACTACCTCGCGGTCAAGCTGCGGCTCAAACCACCCCCTGAAGTCGCCCTGTCCGGGGCGAGGTTGAACGGCAAGAAGGAATCACTGGTCTCTCTCGCGCTACGCTTCGATCTCGTACGGGAAGACGAACTCGACGTCATCGACAAGGGGCCGCAGCAGTGACTGAAGAGGGGCCACGGCCCTTCACCGTTCAAGTGGAGCGCGGCTACCGGGTCGGCCGTTGGGAGGTGCGCGAACCGCTCGCCACAGGTGCGTTCGGCAGCGTGTACGAGGCCCGGCGCGTCGGCCCGCCCGAAACGGACGGCCGCGAGGACCTGCCCGAGCGCGCGGCGCTCAAATTCCTCCCCACGGGCACCCGCACGCCCCGCCAGCTCCGCCACCTCAAGGACCTCGCCCACCGCGAGCTGAACCTGCACCGCAAGCTGAGCCGTCCGCGCCTGATCCGCATGTACGAGGCCGTGACGGTCGACGACCCGGGCAACGCGGCGCTCGACGGCGCCACCGTGCTCGTACTCGAACGCGCCGAGGGCTCCCTCGACCAGCTCGTCGAGCGCTCCGCGCCCGGCCCCGTCCCCGGCGCCCCGGCCCTCCTCGCCCAGATCTGCGAGGGGCTCAGCCAGCTCCACCACGCGGGCTGGGTGCACGGCGACCTCAAGCCCGCCAATGTCCTGCTGATGCCCGACGGCAGCGTCCGGCTCGGCGACTTCAACCTCGCCGCCGAGATGGAGGGCACCCACGCCTACTCCCCCGCCTTCTCCACCCCGGACTACACGCCGCCCGAGCTGCTGTGGTCCGAGGTCGGCGAGCGCGGCCAGCTCATCCGCCCCACCGCCGACATCTGGGCCTTCGGCACCGTCGCCCACCTGCTGCTGACCGGCGCCCTCCCGCTCCCCGGCGCGAACCGCGCCGCCCGCCGCGAAACGTTGCTGCGGTACGCGCGCGGCGACGAGGAGCTGCGCCTGTCCCCCGAACTCCCCGCCGCCTGGCGCGAGATCATCGCCGACTGCCTCGCCCGTACGCACGAGGAACGCGCCGAGCACAGCGGCGCGGCGCTGCTGCGGCGGGTGGAGGCGGCGGCCGGGTCGGAACCCGCGCCGAAGCTGCCGCGGCTGCGGCCCCGCCGCAAGCCCGGCAAGATCCTGACGGCGGCGCTCACCGCGGTCGTCGTCGCGTCGATCGGCTACGGCGTCAGCACCCTGACCGACGGCGGAGCCTCCGACGCCGAACGGGGCGAGAGCAAACAGGTCGAGCCGGCCTCGTACGGCGCGAGCGAACTCCGTACGGACAAGGGCGTTCCGGTCGAGTACCGCAAGCTGATCGTGGACTCCGCGCATGACTGCTCCGAATCCTCCGTCACCCCGGCGCTGATCGCCGCGCTCCTCAAGGTCGAGAGCGATTTCGACCCCAACCTCTCCGACCCGGCCAAGGACGAGTACGGGATCGCCCGCTGGACCCCGCGCGTCCTGCGCTACTACCTGCCGGACGCCCAGCGCCCCAAGACGGGCAACCCGCGCCCGCCGTTCCCGCCGGACGTCTCCATCCCCGCGGTCGGCCGCTACCTCTGCTCCATCTCGCCCCAGCTGTGGTCCACCCTCCCGGGCGACCGCCGCGTGCTCGTCGCCGCCGCCTATCTCACATCGTTCTCGAAGGTGAACAACGCGGGCGGCGTCCCGCCCAAGCAGCGACCCGTCACGGACCGGATCGCGCACTACTTGAAGGAGTACACGCCCAAGGCGAGTCCGTCACCCTGAGAAGTGTGAGGTTCCGGCCGTCGGCACCCTGAGAGTTCCGAGGTATGCGGAGCGGGGATGAGGGGCCAAAGTAGAGCCATCACCTGCTGAACGGGGGAAGCAGGCGAACAGGCGGACGCCCCCAGGCCACAACGGGGGAGCCTGGGGCCGTCCGTCCAACCGCACAAACCAGCGAGGCCGCTGCCCACGTGGATGGGGGCAGCGGCCTCACTGTTCATCTGGTCACCAAATCAGGTACGGCGACCCAATCAAGCCCGTCCGGCGCTTGAGGGCCAGGAACCGTCAGTGGAAGAAGTGCCGCGTACCGGTCAGATACATCGTCACACCAGCGGCCTTGGCAGCGGCGATCACCGACTCGTCCCGCACCGAACCACCCGGCTGCACCACCGCCTTCACACCGGCCTCAAGCAGCACCTCCAACCCATCCGGGAACGGGAAGAAGGCATCCGAAGCGGCGTACGAGCCACGCGCCCGCTCCTCCCCCGCCCGCTGCACCGCCAGCTTCGCGGAGTCCACACGGTTGACCTGCCCCATCCCGACACCCACCGTCGCCCCGCCCTGCGCCAGCAGAATGGCGTTGGACTTGACGGCGCGCGAGGCGCGCCACGCGAAGGCCAGCTCGGCGAGTTCGCCGGCGGACAGCGCCTCGCCCGCGGCCAGCGTCCAGTTGGCCGGGTCGTCGCCCTCGGCCTGGAGGACGTCCTTGACCTGCGCGAGCCCGCCGCCGTCGATCGGCTTGAACTCGGCCGGCGCCTGCGGCGCGTCGGGGCAGCGCAGCACCCGGATGTTCTTCTTGCGGGCGAGCACCTCGACCGCGCCGTCCTCGTAGCCGGGCGCGACGATGACCTCGGTGAAGATCTCCGCGACCTGCTCGGCCAGCTCCACCGAGACGGGCCGGTTGACGGCGATCACGCCGCCGAAGGCGGAGAGGGAGTCGCACGCGTGCGCCTTGCGGTGCGCCTCGGCGACATCCGAACCGATCGCGATGCCGCAGGGGTTGGCGTGCTTGATGATCGCGACGCAGGGCTCGTCGTGGTCGTACGCGGCCCGGCGCGCGGCGTCGGTGTCCGTGTAGTTGTTGTACGACATCTCCTTGCCGTGCAGCTGCTCGGCCTCGGCCAGGCCCCCGCAGCCGCCGGTGTAGAGGGCGGCGCCCTGGTGCGGGTTCTCGCCGTAGCGCAGGACGTTCTTGCGCTCGTACGTCACACCGATGAACTCGGGGAAGTCCGCGCCGTCACCCGCGTACGCGTCCGCGAACCAGCCGGCGACGGCCACGTCGTACGCGGCGGTGTGCCGGAACGCCTCGGCGGCCAGCCGCTTGCGGCCGTCGAGGTCGAACCCGCCGTCCGCGGCCGCCTTGAGGACGTCGTCGTAACGGTCGGGGCTGACGACGACCGCGACGGAGGGGTGGTTCTTGGCGGCGGCGCGGACCATCGACGGGCCGCCGATGTCGATCTGCTCCACGCACTCGTCGGGGGACGCGCCGGAGGCGACGGTCTCGCTGAACGGGTAGAGGTTGACGACCACCAGTTCGAAGGGGTCCACGCCCAGTTCGGCGAGCTGGGCGCGGTGGTCGTCGAGGCGCTGGTCGGCGAGGATGCCGGCGTGCACGCGGGGGTGCAGGGTCTTCACGCGCCCGTCGAGGCACTCGGGGAAGCCGGTCAGCTCCTCCACCTTGGTCACCGGCACGCCCGCGGCGGCGATCCGCCCCGCCGTCGAGCCGGTGGAGACGAGCTGGACGCCCGCCGCGTGCAGGCCCTGGGCCAGCTCCTCAAGACCCGTCTTGTCGTAGACGCTGATGAGAGCGCGGCGGATGGGCCGCTTCGTACCTTCGGCGGTCACGGGATCAGTACCTTTCTTCCCTCGATGCGATAGCCGTCGCGCGCGAGGCGCCCCACGACATCGACGAGCAGCGTGCGCTCGACTTCCTTGATCCGCTCATGCAGGGCGGATTCGTCGTCCTCGTCCCGCACCTCGACCACGCCCTGGGCGATGATCGGGCCGGTGTCGACCCCGTCGTCGACGAAGTGGACTGTGCAACCGGACACCTTCGCGCCGTACGCGAGTGCGTCGCGTACGCCATGAGTGCCCGGAAAACTGGGCAGCAAGGCGGGGTGCGTATTGATCAGCCGCCCCCCGAAGCGGGCCAGGAACTCCTTGCCCACGATCTTCATGAACCCGGCGGAGACCACCAGATCCGGCTCGTACGCGGCCGTCGCCTCGGCCAGCGCGGCGTCCCACTCCTCGCGCCGGGCATGGTCCTTGACCCGGCACACGAAGGTCGGCAGCCCGGCGCGTTCGGCGCGCTCCAGCCCCTCGATGCCGGTCCGGTCCGCGCCGACGGCCACGATCCGGGCCCCGTAGCCGTCCGGGTCGGCGTCGATGGCGTCCAGGAGGGCCTGAAGGTTCGTACCGGAGCCGGAGACGAGCGCGACGATGCGGGCGGGGGGTGGTGGGGAGGCCACGGCGGGACCCTTTCTGGCGGCAGACCCGGGCTCGCGGGCGGTGCGAGTTTGTATGGTCGTACGAATGACCGGCGCCCTCGGAACCGGGGAACTCTACGAAGCCGCCGACCGTCAGCAACGATACCGGCACACCGGACGGCCCCCACGGGACGGGGGCACACGCGGAAGGTAGCGTCTGGACACAGCGCATCCATGGCCGGGTTCCGGGCACGACTCATGAAGTGGCACGACACTTGGTGGGGGACCTGCCGGAAGACGACACAAGGGGAAGACACACTCCACATGCCGGACCGACGCCGCACCGCGGCTCACCGCCTCCTGTTGCCCGCCGCTTCCACCGGAGGGCAGCGATGAGGTACGCCCGCATGTCAGAGCGGAAGTCGCCCTCGTCGTCCTCGCCGCAGGACGACAACCCCTTCGCGCCGCCGCCGGAGGGGCACGCGGACCAGCCGTGGCAGCCCCGCCACAAGTCCGCTCCCTCCTCGGATCCTTCCTCGGAGGGGTCGGCCGAGGGCTCCTCCACGGAGGGTCCCGAGGGAGACGACGGTTCCAAGGGCGAGGAGCGGCCCCCGGCGTGGGGCAGCCAGTGGAGCAGCCGGCAGCCGGGCCGCCAGGGCGGCGGCTTCGGCGGCAGCCCGCAGCACCGGCCCGGCAGCGGCCCGGAGGGGCCGGGCGGACCGGGTGGACCCGGCGACCAGGGCGGTCCGGGGCGCGGCCCCGGCGGGCTGCGCTGGGACCCCACCGACCCGGCGCAGCGGCGGGCGCGGTATTCGCTGCTCGCGGGCATGTGGGCGTTCTTCTTCGCCCTCTTCAGCATTCCGCAGGTCGCGCTGCTGCTCGGGGCGCTGTCGGTCTACTGGGCGATCAGCTCGCTCCGGGCGAAGCCCAAGCCGCCCGCCTCGGACGCCGGCGCTGCTCCCCAGCCCGCCGCCGGGACCGGAGCCGGGGCCGGGGCCAGGCAGCAGCAGGACTCCGCCCGCAAGCCGCAGACGACGGCCGCGGTCAGCGGCCTGATCGCGGGGGCCGTCGCGCTGGCCATCGTCGCCGCGACCTTCGCGTTCCAGGCCGTCTACAGCGACTACTACACGTGTGTGGACGACGCCCTGACCCAGACCTCCCGGCACTCCTGTGAGGACCTGCTGCCGAAGCAGCTCCGTCCGCTGCTGAGCACACAGAACTGAGGGTCGCGCGCAGGCGGATCAGTCTGGTTCGCCGTGTTCGTCGTTCGTCGTTCGTCGCTCATCACTCATCGTTCATCGGGCTTGGTGAAGTCGCGCGGCTCGAAGTCCGGCATCAGGCCGCCGCCGGAGTCCTTGAGGACCGCCCAGCGGGCCTGGCGGGCGCCAGTGGCGTGCCAGGACGCGTCGGGCCGCGCGGCGGGAGGCGGGCTCCAGGCCGTACGGACCGTCTGCTTCCAGCGGTCGGCGCGGCCGTGCTCCCGGTCGGGGCGCGGGCTGGGGCTGGGGTTGAGGCGCTTGCGCCACCAGGGGCTGGGTGCCTCGGCCTGAGCGGCGGTCTCGACCGTCTCGGCTGTCTCGGCTGTCGTGGCTGTCCGGCGGTGTCTGGCCTTCGGGACCGTTTCGGCGGGGCCGTGGCTTGGGGCGTGGCCTGGGCCGTGGCCGCCGCGTGAGCGCTGTACCGCCGCCAGGCCGCTGGCGCGGGCCCGCCTGAGCTGCCGTCGGCCCGCGGCCGCGATGCCCGGCGACAGGCTGCCCCTGCCCTTGCGCCGCGACCGCCGGCCGGGCGATGTCGCGGGGGCGCGTCGCGCGACCGCCGCTCCCTCGGCCGTGACGGGACGTCGGGGCCGCCTGCGTCGGCCCGCTGCGGGCATGCCCGCCTGTTCGTCCTGGGGCCCGGCTGCGGCCCGTACCGCGTCCCGCAGCCGCCACCAGCGGAGCACCAGGGCGAGCGGGGGCGCGATCGAGGCCGTCCAGGCGGTCGCCGTGAGGCCGGTAAGCGGCCAGGCGGGACCGAAGTCGGCGAGGGAGCCGTTGCCCAGGGGGCCGGAGGCCGCGCCGGTGAGGAAGGCCGTCGCGATACCGCAGGCGACGGCGGCGAGGGCCGCGGTCAGCGCGGTGTCCCACCAGGGCCATGCTGTCGTCGCTGTCATCCTCTCCGCTTCGGAACGCCGACGCGGCGCCGAAGCCCCCGCCACGAACCACGCCGCCACCAGCCCCGCGCCCACCGGAACGGCGCCCGCCACGAGCGACGTCATCGTCCCGGCGCCGCCTTCACCGGGAAGGGCGGCGAGGAGCGGGAAGCGCGGGAGTACGGGATAGCCGGAGGCCCCCTGGACAGTCACCGTGCTGGCCGCGCCGATCGTGAAACCGGGCCCGAGCCCGTAGGCGGCGCCCCAGACGACGGCGTTCGGCAGCAGCGCCAGGCTGACCAGCAGGACCGCGAACTGCCCCGACGCCACGTCCGCGAGCTGGCCGAAAGACGCCTGCGCCGCGCCCAGGTGTCCGAGCAGGGACACGGCGACGAGCAGCGCGCCGCCGCCGAGCAGTACGGCGGTCGCGGCGGCCCCGGCCCGTAGCGCGGGGCCGGGGCGGAGGCGGGCGAGCCCGGCTCGTATGCGCGGCGGGATCCTGGCCGTCACGAGGGCGGCGATGGCGGCGGGCAGCGGGCTGTCCGGCCGGTACGAGGCCCGCCACGCCCCGGCCGCGACGGCGGCCCCGGCGACGAGCGGCAGATGGAACAGGGCGGAGAGGGGCGCGACGCTCAGGTCGCCGTACGAGGAGTACAGGATCGCGCAGACGCCGACCAGGAGGTAGCCGCCGAGGAGGGCTCCGGCGGCGTGTCGGGGCAGGTCAGGGGGTGTGGCGGCCGGTTCGTCGCCGGTCGTGTCGTCGCGGCCGATCGCGTCGTCCCGACCGGTCGCGTCGTCCCGGCCGCCGAGGAGGTGGGAGGAGGCCCGGTACAGCAGCCAGCACGGCAGGGCGGCGAGGAGCAGCGGCGTGAGCCCGATGGGGGCGGGGTCGCCGGAGAGGGTCCTGGTCCGTACGAGGTCCGCGCCGTGCGCCAGGAGCCACAGGTCGGCGGCGTCGTGGAGGGCGGTGCCGGGGCCGCCGCCGGGGTAGGGCGAGGAGATCCACAACAGGAGGACGACGACGGCGAGCACCCCGAGCCCGAGGCCGGCCGCGACCG
>NZ_JBHVHQ010000141.1:0-13541 GCF_042800135.1 Streptomyces sp. NPDC057654
GCGGGAGCGGCGGGCCGCGGGAACGGTCTTGGCCCCAGGGGTGGTCGGGGGCGGGGTGGCGCGGTTCTTGCTGCGGTCGCGCGCTGGGGCGTGTGTGTGGCGGGTGCCGGTTGCGTGGGCGAGGGTGTAGGTGAGGTCGGACAGCAGGGCGCTGGGGGTGTAGGGGGATGCGGTGAGGGTCCAGGTGGCGTGGTCGGGGCTGGGGCCGGCCCACAGGGTCCAGGCGGCGAGATGGTGGTTCGGGTGCTGGGCGGTGAAGGCGTCGAACCGGACGCCCGCATCCCCGGTGGGGGAGGTCCAGCGGATGTAGCGCCCGTCTGCGGTGAGTTTCCAGTCGGCGTCGGTGAGGGGCTGGGTGGCGGCGGTGACGGTCTTCTCCTGGACGGGGGAGCCGAGGGCGGTGTCCCAGGTGTCGTGGGTGGCGAAGTGGTTCAGGAGTTCCCGCAGGAGGGGGGCGGGGGTGGTGCCGGTCGCGGTGAGGGCCCACATGCGCTCCGAGACGGGGGTCTCGTAGGCGGCCACAGTCCACGCCCTCTCGTGGGCGGGGGCTTCGTGGTCGCGTTCGATGCGCAGGGTCTGGGATTCGTGGATGGCGTGGGTGGTCTCGTCCGACCAGGTCCGCCACTTCTGCCACTCGCCGTTGGCGTCGAGGAAGGTGTCCAGGAGGGCGTTGTGGTCGCCCGGGTCGGCGGCGTGGACGGGAACGGTCTCCGGCTCCGGGGCAGGGGGCGGGGCGGTGAGTGAGGTGCGGGCCTGGGCGGTGGCGCGCTCGGTGTCGGTCAGCGGGGCGGGGCCGGGGCGCAGGGTGTCGCCGTGGTGCTTTTCGAAGTCGGCCAGGGCCTGGGCGGGGGAGGTGAAGGTGTCGGCGATCTGGCGCAGGTGGTTCTCGCCGTGGAGGTAGACGCTCTTGCCGCTGTCGAGGTAGGTGCCGACGGCGACGGTGGTGTGGCCGTCGTGGGCGTGGGCGTGGATGAGCAGGTTTCCGTGGCGGATGTCGTCGTGGATCTTCTGGGCCGCGGTGGAGACTTCCCGGATCTCGGTGCGGGTGCACCAGGGCATCGGGTACTCGGCCCACGTCCATTCCTCGTCGATCGCCTCCTGGAGGCGGGGGGTGATCTCGACGGTGATGCCGTCGGCGGCCAGGTGCCGGGCGGCGTCCTGGGCCCAGTGGGGCTCCTCGTGGTCGATGCGGGCCAGGACCAGGGTGTTCTCGGCTACGACGTGCCAGCCGGCGGCCTGCAGACCTACGGCGGGGATGTGGGCCTGGGGGCCGGTGAGGGTGGCGGTCACGGCGCTTTGGTGCGCGGGGTGGAGGTCGAGGCGCACCTGCGCGTCGAGGGAAGGGGGTGTCACGTACGGTGCTCTCTTCTGGCGGCGGCCCGGGGCAGGGGGCCGGGCACCGGCGGGGCGGGATCGCGGGCGGCGGGGGGAGGCGTGGTCCGTGGCGGGCCGGCCCGCGGCGCCGCGGTCGCCCTGGTGCTCCGGGCGCGTGTGGGTCTGTTCGCCCGCTGGGGGGTGGTGGCGTGCTGCCATCGGGTGCGGGCGGCGGTCAGGTCGGCGAGGGCGCGGCGGCTGCCGGTGACGAGCTGGTACGGCGTGCTGGCCGGGTCGTCGGCGTATGCCTGGATGCGGTGACCGGTGTGGTGGGCGGTGGCGAGGAGGGAGCGCTGGAGGATGCGCTCGCCCCAGTGCTCCGGAGAACCGGCCGGCCCGCCGAGGATCTCCAGCAGTTCCCGCGGCTCGGGTCCGGTGTTCAGGAGGCCGCGGTGCTGGGCTTCCCACAGGACGGTCACGGGATCGACGGGGGCGGTGCCGCGGCCTGTCAGGGCGGTCAGGCACTGCCACAGCCCGGCGTGCAGCGGGTGCGTGAAGTCGCCCGGGGCCAGCCACCGCATCTCCTCGACGCTGCCCGGGTGCGCGGTCGTGGTCGCCAGCAGCAGCCGTTCCTCCTCGGCCGCCGCCTCCTCGCGGGCTGCGGCGCGCGGCGGTTCGGGGGTGCGGGGCAGGGAGCCGGCGTGCGGCGGGAACCGGGCGGCGAGGTCGTCCACCACGGCCGCGAGGGCATCGGCTTCGGCGAGCGCGGTGGCCACGGGCCGGGGGAGCGAGATATCCCGGGAGGTGTGGGCGAGTTTCTGGGCGGCGGCGCGCAGGCGGCGCCGGGCGTGCTCCGCCTCGACCATCCGCGCGTACGCGGGGGCGTGGTGGGGTGCGGGGCAGACCTGCACCAGGCGGTGCAGGTAGGCGGCGGACAACCCGCGCGCCTGGTCGGTGGCGGCGGTGAAGACCTGGGCGAGCCACGTCGGGTGCCGCGCGTGCTCGACGGGGTCGGGGGCGGGCAGGGAGCGGATCGCGGCGAACACGGCGCCGTGTGCGGTGGTGGAGAACGACTCGGCCACGACCCCGGTCACCTCGCCCCGGCGCTGCGGTTCGAGGAGGAGGGCACCGAGGAGGGCCTGCTCGGCGTGGAACACCGGCGGCCAGATGACATCGACGTCATCCTCGTCGGGGTTGGGCGTGCGGGGCATCAGGCGGCCAGGGTGAAGTCGTCGGGGTCGAGGGGGACTCCGAGGTGCGGGGCGAGGAGGTGGCCGGCGAGCAGCGGTGGCACGGCGTTGCCGATCTGACCGAAGACCTGGCCTTTGTTGCCGGCCCAGGGGTAGTCGGCGGGAAAGGTCTGCAGGATCCCGGCCTCGCGGGCGGTGATCCGGATCGGCTCCGGCACGCCCCCCTCCTCCGCCTCCTCCCCCTGGGCGGGGGACGGTTCGGCGATCCAGGTGCATTCGTTCGCGCGGTGCCCGAAGAACAGCGTCCCCGCCGGCTCGGACAGTGGACGGATGGTGGCGTTGGCCTGGCTGTTGCTCCGCAGCGACCAGGACCAGCGGTGCGCCTCGGCGGTGAAGGTGGGCGCGGGACGGTCGGCGGCCCGGTTCTCGCGGGTGCCGTGGCGGGCCGCCCACCCGGTTCCTTCCCGGCGGGACTGCAGCACGACCCCGTCGGGTCTGGGCGTCCAGGTGCCGTGGGCACGGGCGGCGGCGAGGGTTTTGCGGGAACCGGAGGGGAACGGTTCGGGGCCGCCGCCGGGCCCGCCGCCGGCGCAGACGGTGGGGACCGGGCGGTCGGTGGCGCCCCAGCCCAGTGCCTGGGCCATGCTGATCCAGCGGGCCCGGCCCGGACCGAACAGGCTCTCCGGCTCGGCGAGTTGGGCGTGCGTGGGGGTGGGCGGCTGGGCGGTACGGACGCGGGAGGCGAGGAGAATCGCCCGCCTGCGGGTCTGCGGCACCCCGTAGTCGGCCGCGTTCAAGATCCCGCACCATACGGAGAACCCCCAGCGACGGAGCACGGCCGCGTACTGCTTCCACAGCGGCAGCACGTCCGGCACCTCCTCCATGGCCACCCACTCCGGCTCGCCGGCCGCATGGAGGGCGTGGAGGTAGCGCATGGGCTCGGCGGCCAGCAGCGACCGCTCGTCCCGGCAGGCGGCCAGCAGTCGTTCGCGGGTGTCGCGGCCGGCGGCGAGATCCTCGACCGCCTGATGCACGAGCGGCTGGTCCACCAGCCCGAGACGCTTGCCGGCCGTACTCCACGCCTGACAGGGCGGGGAGGCGATCACCCCGCGGGTCCGGCCGGCCCAGGGCCACACCGGATACCGCGCCACATCCGTCCTCACGGTCAACTGCCCGGCGGCCGCCCGGGTCTTGCAGGCCCACTCGTCCCATTCCAGGCCGACATCCCGCACCCCCAGCACGCTCAGGGCTTGTCCCCAACCGCCCGGGCCCGCGAAGAGGTCCAGTATCAAGAGGCCAGTCCGAAGTCACCTTGCGCCGGTGCGTCCGCGTCTCCGCGGCACGCCCAGGGCGAGCAGCCGTCCGCCGCGCCGTGCTCCAGCTCGTCCGCGTCGAAGAGCGCATCGTGGCGGGCGGCGTGTTCGGCGGCGGTGATGTGGTCGATCGGCGCCTGGTCGAGTGGCACGCGCGAGCGGTGCAGAAATGCCTGCCCGAGCAGGGCGTTTCCGGTCGCGTTGGCGCGGGCGTTTCCTTTCCGGATCGCGGCGTCGAATTCCACGACGTCCTGCCACTCGGCAGGGCTCGTGTCGCGGATGCGCCGCCACTGCGCATTCCCGTGAAAGGGGCAGCCCAGGCAGGAGGATTTCGGGGTGTCGGCGAGGCCGAGCGAGGTCAGGTAGCGGATGCAGTCGTCGCGGGACCAGTCTATGTCGATGAGGGGGTGGACGTTGTGCATGTAGCGGACGTCGGCGTCCTTGGCGCGGTGGAACTCGTCCGTGGAGATGCCGACCCACTGCTCGACGAACACGCCCTTGGGGATGCGCTGCGGATGGGGGTATCCGAGGATTTCCCGGACCTTCTTTTTGATCGGTTTTATCTTGTATTCGCCGGTGCATTGGCGCCGGGTCATGCCTTGCTTTCCGTCCTTGTTCAAAATATAGAGAGGCATGGAGGCAAACCGGTGACCGGGGTCTAGGGCGTCTTTGCGAATATTCCCGGCGGTGACCCGCAGGACGGGTATTCCGGCGGGTTCGGCTATCTCCCTTTCGAGCCGGTCGAGGTGGTCGTATACGGCGCGGGGTTCCCAGCCGGTGTCGGCGAAGATCGCGTAATCGGCCTTCGGGAGAATCCCTTCGGCGGAGAGAGCGAGCAGCGTGCTGGACTGGACGCCGGCACCGAGGGAAAGAATGCGGAACTGGGGCAAGAGAGAAGGCTCCGGAGGGTGTGTGAAAGACGGGTGTGGCGGTCTGCGCCCGGGCCGACGGGGATGGGTGGGCGGGTTGGAGCCGCTGCGGGCGCGGGGCGATTGCCGGCCGGCCTCGGCGGCCGGCGGCGGTGAGCCGGTTGGCATCGCGAGCGCAGCGGGGCGGCGCGCTCCAGGAGGGCGCGGCAAGGACGGACTGCGGCTGCGGCGTCGCCTGCACCCACGGGCTCCTCGCTCACGTGCGGGAACAGCGACAACGCGGCGCCGTACCGGTGTGTGCCGCTCCGCGCCCCATGGTGCCGAAGGGGTCGCTGCCGATGCCGGGGAGGCCCCTGGCCGGGGCCGGACGTGCGGGCCGTGGGAGACCGTGCTGCACGCGGCGGGGCGCTTCTGCCGCCGGTGTGCGGGGCGCGGGTCAGCGGCGGCGGGCGGCGCGGGCGTGGGCGGCCTGCGCCGCGGCATGAGGGACTTGCGGGTTCACGCCGGTGGTGCGGGCGGGGGTGATCAGTGTGTCGCCGAAGTCGCGGGCGGTGTAGGGGATTTCGCGGTACTCCCGTTCCACCGGGGCGGTGGTGGTCAGGTGGGCGAAGAACTGGGCGACGACCCGGTGGGGGGTCTCGGTGGTGAAGGTGGCGCTCCAGTGGGTGTCGAATCCGTCGGCGAGGGAGTTCTCCACCCTCCAGGCCGTTTCGGCGCCGGGGGCGTGGCGCAGGGTGCAGTATCCGTCGGGCGAGGTGTAGGCGGTGCCGTCGGCGGAGGTCGTGGCCGTCCAGTGGTTGAGGGCGGCGGTCTCGGCGAGATCGGTGTCGGTGAGGGGGATGCGTTCGGCGTGGCGGTGGTCGCCGAGCAGTTGCGGCAGGCTCTGGGTGACGGCCGCGACCGCTTCGGCGGGAGTCTGGCGGGTGAACTCTGCTGTCCAGTGTGGCTCGTGGTTCCGGATGCTCCACCACGGCTTGTCGGGGGTGGTGGGGTCGAAATCGACGAAGAGGGAGCCGTCCGGGCTGTCGAGGCTGACGCGGCCGGTGTCCGGATTGTGGTCGGTGTGCCAGTCGAAGAGGTGGATGAGGGGGCCGATCGCGTCGTTGATCCGGCTCGGCCCGCCTCCGGCGAGATGGCGCGGGGATACCAGGACACGGTCGTGGCGGGCGAAGGCGGACAAAGGGGAGCTCCTGGGGTGTTCCCGGCGGGGTCGCCGCGCGCCGGGACGGTGGCGGGTCAGCGGGTGTGCCGGTGCGGTGGGCGCGGGGGAGCGGGCGGCTTGGGCGCGGGCGTCGGCCCGTGGCCGGGTGCGGGAGGGATCGCCTCGGGGGTGGGGAGGTTGAGATCGATCGCGCAGCCGTGGCCGAGGGACCACAGGTGGATATCCGCATTCAGGACGGCGGTGACGCGCTCCCGCTCGCCGGTGCCGGCGGGCAGGGCGTAGCCGGTGGGCGTGGGCTGGAAGCCGTGCAGTTCGAGCACCGATCGCGCGGCGTCCGTGGTGACGGTGGCCGCGGTGCGCCCGTCGGCGAAAGCGAAGTGCGCGGCGGCCTCCGCCTCCGGCTCCTGCCAGCGGGTGCTGGACCGGAGGTCGGCGACGTCCGTGGTGAGCGCGTACAGGAGGTGCAGTGCCACCTCGGCGTGGTCCCCCACCTCCGGCGAAGGGGCGGGTGGCAGCAGGTGCAGGGCGCGGCCGTGGTGCTCGCGGGTGGTGAAGCCGCCGCTGGTCAGGATGGTGTGGGCGGTGCGGAGGGGGGAGTTGACGACGGTGAAGGTGTGCCCGTCGTCGGTGGTGCCGATGAAGACGGCGTGGTGGTCGGTGATGGCCATGGGGGTTCCAGGAGTTGGCCGGGCGCAGGTCAGGCGGCGGCGGGGCCGCGTACCGGCCGCCGCACAGGCCCGGCTGCCGGACGGCGTGGGGAGCGGGGGGGGGAGGTATCCGTGCCGGTGTGCGTCAGGGGGCTTGCCACAGGGTGCGGGCGGTGTGGGCGGTGCCTCGGTCGGTGCGGGGGCGGGAGGGGGTGTGCCGGCCGGGGCGTGGGGGACGGTGGGCCAGGATGCGCCAGCCCGCGCTGCGCAGGGAGGCGCCGCTCTCGCCGGCCTGTGTGTAGGTGATCAGCCGTCGGTAGCCGAGGGCGCGGGCCGCACGCCATGCGGTCCCGTAGAGGAGGGAGTTGGTGTTGCGGGTGCCGTCGCTGGCGGTGCGGGTGACTTCGAGGGTGGCGCCGTCGTCGAGGTGGCGGGCGACGGGTCGGCCGACGATGGCCACCGCCCGCAGCACCCCCGTGTCGTCGGCGGCGCCGACGGCGAAGATCTGTCCTGCGGGCGGCGGGCGGCGGGTGGTGCCGGTGCCAGGTGTGGACGAAGGGTTTCGCCTCGCGGGAGCGGACCGGCACCACGTGCAGCCGCGGCCCGCTCATGCGGCTTCGCCGAAGTCGGACGGGTTGGGGGTGTGTTTGGCGATGGCGTGGGCGGTGATGGCCTGTGAGGCGCGGGTGGAGGCGGCGGAGAGTTCGTCGGCGCCGGGTTCGGCGTACCAGGGGCGCAGGTCGAGGAGGGCGGCGCGCAGGCCGGTGGCGAAGCACAGGGCGGTGCCCTTGGCCAGGGCGCGGATCGCGTCGGCGGGCAGGATCCGTTCCTGCCGGGTGGAGACGGAGGTGGAGGTGCCGGATTCGGAGTGCGAGGTGGAGGTGGTCTCCACGTCGTGGTCGCCGATGAGGCGGCTGAGCTTGTCGGCGAAATCGGGGTCGTCGATTCCGGATCCGATGACCTTGACGGTGGAGGCGGACCACAGGGCGTCCATGCCGGCGTCGCCCCAGACCTTCTGGCCCTGGCGGTAGGACTGCAGGATCGTGATGGGGATGATGCCGCGCGACCCCAAGTGACTGTAGAGGTCGGGGAGGTCGCTGATTTTGCAGACGTTGGCGGCTTCGTCGAGGATCGCCAGGGCGGGCGGGTCGAGGCGGCCACCGGAACGTTCGGCCTGGGCGGTCGCGGCCCGCATCACGGCGTCCGCGCAGGCGGCGATGAGTGCCGAGGCGCCGCCGCCTCCGTCTTTGGAGAGCAGGTACAGCGTGTCCGTGCTGGTGACGAAGTCGGCCGGTTTGAACTCTGCAACGTCGTGCTGCGGGGTGACCCAGGCGGCGATCTCGGCGTTGAGGAGGGCGGCGGCGTACTGGCGGGCCGTCTCGAAGATGCCGTCGCGGGTTTCGGGCGGCCCTTCGACGGTGCCTTTGAGCTGGGCGGCGACGGCGGCGAAACCGTGGTCGCGGAGGACGTCGAGGGGGGTGCGGTCGGCGGGGAAGGCGAGCCAGCCCATGATGTCGGTGACCGGCCGCTCGTCCAGGGCGGCGGCGAGCAGGAGCTGGGAGAGGATGTTGCTGCCGGCCTTGGACCAGAAGTCGCCCTGCGCGCTGGCGTCGACGGAGGCGGCGAGGAAGTGGCCGGCCAGCCGGTTGGCGCCGTCCAGGGTCTTCGCGCCGGCGAGGGGGTTCCACCACATGGTCCGCTGGGCGTGGGCGATCTGCTGGGGGTCCATCGACCAGGTCCGCCCCGTCCGGCCGCGGGCCTCCAGGGTGGCGGTGTAGGCGTCACCGGCGGCTTTGTTGCTGGTGAGCAGGACGGGGCCGGGGGCGTTGAGGATGGCGGGGATGGCCAGGCTGGTGGTCTTGCCGGAGCGCGGGGCCATGATGGCGACGGCCACGTCCTCGTAGCCCATGCGGACCTCGTGCCGCGTGCCCTGCAGGTTGCCGAGCAGGACCCCGGTGTCCTTCGCGTCGAGGCGCTTGGCGCTCTTCAGGCTCGGGCGCAGCGAGCGGGCCTTGGCCTCGATGGCCTTGGCCAGCAGCGGCTCGATGTCCCGCGCCTTGGCCATCGAGGTGACCTTCTTCGTCCCGCCACTGCGGTTCTTGTGCCGCGCGTACAGGACGCCCGCGGCGGCGCCCAGGGCGAGGAGGACGGCGGCGGGGATGAGGCGGGCGCCGATGAGCAGGGACGTTTCGTCGGTGTGGGGCCAGAGGCGGTCGGGGTGGAACAGGGCCGCGGTCGGCTCGTACGGCGCCCAGGGATGGCTGGTGAGGCGGGCGGTGAGGTTGCCGGAGAGCCAGGCGGCGTTGGCCAGCGGGACGGCGACGGCGAGGAGCCCGAGCAGGATGCGGAAGGCCAGGTCGTAGCCGTTGTTGGAGGAAGGGGAGGGGGAGGAGTTGGGCAAGAAGCGGGTTCCAGGAAGGGGCGGTGTGCGGGGAGGTGGGAACGGGCCGGCCGACGAGGGCCGGGCCCGGCCGTGTCCCGCCGGCCGGGGAGGGGCGGCCGGTCAGCGGGGGCGGGGCGGCGGCCTGCGCTGGGCGCTGGGCTGGGGCGGTGGTGGGCTTGGCGCTGTCGAGCCGGTGTGCTGGAGGGCGGCGATGCGCGCGGCGAGCCGCTCGTCGGCGCCGTGGGGCCGGGGCCCGGTCCGGGTGGTGCTGGTGTGTGCGCGGCAGCGGGCGGGGACGTCGGCCGCGGCGCGGGGCAGGGGAGCCGCGTCGGCCAGGGCGTGGGCGAAGGCGGCGACGAAGACGGGCGGGGTGGCGCTGTCGAAGACCGCCTCCCACACCCGGCCTTGGGGCGAGTCCTCGAGGGCCGCGGAGGCGCACCAGAAGCCGGTGGCGGCGTCGCCCGTGTAGCCCAGGCGCGCGTAGCCGTCGGGCGAGCGTTGCCCCTGGAAGGATCCGTCCTCGACGGGCGGCCAGAGTGCCCGGCGCAGCGGCGCGAAGGGGAGGTCATCGCCGGCTGGGGCGGTGAGGGCGTCGGTGACGGCGGCGATGATCTCCACGGGGGCGCGGGCGGTGAAGGTGGCGTTCCAGGCGGGTATGCCGGGGGCAGGGGCGTGGCGGATGCGCCAGCACGGTTCCTGCGAGCCGGACGCGAGATGGAGTGCGGCCCGGTGGCCGGGGGCGTGGAGTGTGATCCGGGAACGCAGCAGGTCGTGGGTCAGCCGCCAGCCGTACGCATGGTGCAGGGGCACGGTGATCCAGGCGGGATTCCCGCCCCCGGCGAGATAGCGCGGCGTGACCATGAGTTCGGGGTGGTCACCGTCGTCGGTCTGGGGCACCGCGGGGCCTTCCTCCGCGAGGCGGCAGCGCGGCGCGGCAGGCGGCTCGTCGGGCGGCGAGGGCGTGGACGCGTTCTTCCAGGGCGCCGGCGACCTGGACGGCGGGCACCTGCCGGGTCGTGCGGGTGATCAGGTGCGAGAGGCGGGCCGGGATGCTGAGCGGACCGCCGGGGCGCGGCAGGGGGCGCGGGTCGGCGAGCGCGGTGGTGAACTCGGTGATCAGGTGCGGGGGCGTGTTCTTGCCGAACCGGGCCTGCCATACGGGCCGGGAGCTGGCGAGCGCGACGGTGACGCACCACGGCCCGGCGCCTTCGCTGTCCGTCTGTTCGACCAGGGCGGTGCCGTCCGGGGAGCGGAGGCCGTCGGCAGCGGGGGTGGGGGTCCAGCGGGCGCGTTCGAGCGGTTCGTACGGGGCGAGGGTGGCCGGCGATGCGGCCGGGTCGGTGAGGGCGTCGGTGAAGGCGGCGATGAGCTCGACGGGGGTGCGGGCTCCGAAACTCGCATACCAGGCGGGCCGTTGGGGGGTGGCGGTGTGACGGAGGGTCCACCACTGGCCGTCCGCGGCGGGCTCCAGGCGCAGGAGGGCCTGCTGGTCGGGGCTGGCGAGGAGGACGCGCGGCAGCAGGGGGTCGTGGCCGTAGCTCCAGCCGCCGGCGCGGTGGAGGGGGACGGTGATCCAGGCGGGATCGCCGCCGCCGGCCAGATGGCGTGGGGCGATGAAGTCGACCTCGACCGTCTCGGGCGTCTCGGACAAACTCACCTGCGCACCGCCGCGGTTGGGCCGGGTGCGGGAGAGACGGCTGGAACCGGGGCCGGGGCCAGGGGTGAGGGGGCGTGCCGGGCCGCGGCGTTGATTTCCCCGAGGGCGGGGCCGTGGGTGGCCCAGTCGTCGAGGTAGCTCCAGGCTTCGGCGTGGTGCTCGGCGAGCGCGTCGTCGAAGGCGGGTGTGCCACACCGGGCGTCGGCGGGCAGCCCGTCGCGGGTGTGCAGCCACTGTTGGTGCAGGGCGTCGAGCTGGTCGAGCGCGGTGTGCAGGACGCCGAGCTGGTACGCCCAGCGGGGCTGGATCATCTGGGCGGGCAGGCCCTGGAGCTGGGTGTCGGCGGTGGCCAGCAGGGGGCGGGCGCCGGCGCGGAGGGTTTCGAAGGCTTCGGCGGTGGCGGCGTCGCGCCGGCTCTGGCGGAGCCCGTAGGCGTCCTCGTCGTGCGGCCATCCGTCGGGGTCGGTGTGCGCGTCGGAGTAGGCGTCCCAGGCGTCGAGGATCTCCCGGCTGTCGCGGACGAAGTCGTCGAGGCGCCGCAGGAGGGCGCGGTGGGCGGTGCGGTCGAAGGAAATGGCGGGTCCGATCGGTTCAGCGGCGCGTGGCCGGGCGGGCGGTGCCGGGGGCGGCTTGGGCCGGGGCGGGGTTCGGCGCGGGGCGGCGGGCGGCGCGGACCTGCGCGCGGAGGGCGGCGAGCCGGCCGGTGTGGGCGGCGATGACCTGCTCGGGCGTGAACGGGCTGGGCTTTTGCACGACGCCGTGGCTGGCGATGTGGTCGTACATGCCGCGCTGGAGCGGGCTGGTGCTGGCGAGCCCGGCGAGGAAGGCGCTGGTGAGGTGGGCGGGGAGGGGGTCGGGCAGCCAGGCGTGCCAGATCCGGGGCCCTCGGGGTGTGCCGTGGCCCGGCTCGCAGGTGTCGATGTGCCAGTACCCCGGGACGCGGTCCTGATCGGGCCGCTGTTCTACGTGGCACATGCCGTCGGGGGAGAGGGCCGTGGTCACGGTGTCCCGTGTCCATCCTGCTGCTTCCAGGATCTGGAATGGAGCGGGAGGTTTGGTGGGGGGCGGGGTGATGAGGGCGTCGGTGAGGCGGCCGAGGATCTCGGCGGGCACGAGTTCGCCGAACTCGGTGTACCAGCGCGGTTCGGTGTCGGTGGGCTCGGCCCGCAGCCGCCACCAGGCGGCGGTGGGCGACTGCGGGTCGAACTGGAGGGTGAGCCGCCGGTCCGGGCTGCGCAGCACGATCTCGGGGCTGAGGGTGTCCGAGGTGACGCTCCAGCCGGCGGTGGCGAGGGCGTGGGTGACGTGGCGGGCATCGCCCGGACCGGCGAGATGGCGGGGGCTGGTGTCGAAGGGAATCTGGTGGGCGTGCTTGGCGGCGAAGGCGGCGAGCTGCCGCTCGCTCACCGCCACCCGGCACACCCCAGGTCGGCGCGCTGGGCGCGGGCGGTGTCGTGCGGGTGTTCGGCGAGGCGGGGCGGGAGTTCGGCCGCGGTAGGGATGGTGTCCGGGATGAGCGGGGGCAACGCGGGTACCTCAAGTGGTCGGCGTCGGGTCAATGGCGGGCGCGGGCACCGCCCGTGGGCGCGTGGTGGCGGGCCGCTGTGGAGCGGGGGCGGGCGTTTCGGGGAGCGGTGCTGGCCCAGGTGGCGGCGCGGGCGGCGGTGATCCGGGCCTGCTGCCAGGCGCCCAGCTGGGAGGGCAGCACGGACACGGACGTGGTGCGGAGCCGTGCGCTGTGCGGGACGTGGCCGAGCGGGCGCATCACCGGCTCGGGGCTGGCGAGCGCGGCGGTGAAGGCTTCCACGAGGTGCAGCGGCGTACTGGGCGTGAACTGGGCCACCCAGCCGTTGCCTTGCCGGTCCTGCGCCCCGGACCACCACATCGCCCCGCCGCCGGCGGATGGGCGGTATTGCACCCAGGCGCTGCCGTCGGGGCTGGTCGCGGTGACATGTTCGGTCTCGGGCGGCCTGCGCCAGCGCTGCTCCCGCAGCGGCGCCCACACGTTGGGGGCGTGCGCGGCGCGGGGCTGGGTGAGGGCGTCGGTGAAACCGGCGACGATCTCCACCGGCGTCTGCGCACCCAGGTGCGCCCACCACGCATCCCGGCCGGGGGCGGCGGCGCCCTGGATCGTCCAGCCGCCGGGCATGCCGGCGGGCTGGTACTCGATGCGCACGGTGCGGTCCGGGCTCTGCAGCGCGAGGGGGCCGCCACGCTGGGTCTTGTCCCGCCAGCCGCAGGCGCGCAGGAAGGCGTGGACGTGCCGGACGTCGCCGCCGCCGGCCAGGGCGCGGGGCTCGACGAGGTAGTGCTGCTGCGCCTGCTCCCCGTGTCCCCAGCTCGGCCACTGCTTTTTGCTCACCGGTGCCGCCGGGCGGCGGGCGGTGCGGGGGCGGGCGGCTTCGTCGTCGTGGCGGCGGACGGTAGGCGGGCGTTGTGGAGTGCCTGCCGGTGGGGGTCCAGGTCCAGCGCGGTGTCGTCGCGTTCGTGGGCGGCCCGGCCGAGCGCGAGCCACACCTCGGCCGGCAGCGCCCCGCGCTCGGCCTGGGTCTTGGCGAACACGCTGCCGGCGGCCAGGAGATGGGTGAGGGCGCGGAGGACTCCGTCGTCGGCATCGAGGACGTGGGCGAGGACCTGGGCGGCTTCAGGGGCCGGCAGGTGGTCGAGGCGCTCGGCGAGCCGGCCGAGCCGGCGGCTGATCTCCTCGGCCTGCTGCACCGGGGATGGGGTGGGGTCGGACATGCTCCTCCGGGACGAGGCGGTCAGGGATAGGGATGGTGAGGTGCCTGGTGCGCTGTGCTTCGGCGAGGGTGGCCTCCGGGCGTGCGCCGGCCAGCGGGGAGGCGCGGTGGGGGCCGGTGGGGATGCAGGTGCGCAGGTAGTGGCGGAACAGGGCGGTGGCCAGGCGCGGCGTGCGGTGGTGGGTGATCGGTGGGGGCGTGCGGGCGGTTACGGGTACTCCGGTGGGCAGACGGTGCCGGTCGGGCGGCCCGGCGGGTGCCGGGC
>NZ_JBHVHQ010000142.1:0-13515 GCF_042800135.1 Streptomyces sp. NPDC057654
GGCTGACGCCGAGCGCCGCCGCCAGGACGCGCTGCGCGGGCAGCACGGTGCCGGCCGGCACGTCGCCGCGCTCGGCCAGCTCGCGCAGCGCGTCCGCGAGGAGGCGCGGCAGCGCTTCCGTGCCGCCTTTGGTCCAGCCGGTGAGCAGGCGCGACAGCCGGGTGGGAGGGATACGGTCCATGCCCGACATCATCGCTGTCTTCTCCGTCTCCGCATTGCGGAATCATCTCCGCACCACAGGCCAATCCGCCCGAAGTGGTCTTTGGCGGGGACCGGCGGCCGGTCGATGATCGGAGCACCGATCGTCCGTTCAAAGGAGAAGGACATGGCGAGCGTGGTGCTGCTCGGGACGCTGGACACCAAGGGCGCGGAGTACGCGTGGCTGGCGGAGCGGCTCCGCGAGACCGGCTGCGAGGTCGTGGTCGTCGACGCCGGAGTGATGCCGCTGCCCGAGGGCGCGTTCCCCGGCGACGTCGACGCCGCCACCGTCGCGGGCGCCGCCGGGCACGACGTGGCGGAGCTGCGTACGGGCGCGGACCGGGGCGCCGCGATGCGGGCCATGGCCGAGGGCGCGGACCGGGTGATCGCCAAGCTGCACCGGCAGGGCCGGCTGCACGCGGTGCTCGCGGTGGCGGGCAGCGGCGGCTCGTCCATCGCGGCGCGGGCGATGCAGTCGCTGCCGATCGGCGTGCCGAAGCTGCTGGTGTCCACGATGGCCGCCGGGGACGTCGGTCCGTACGTCGGCAGCAGCGACATCACCCTGATGTACAGCGTGGTCGACGTCGCGGGCATCAACTCCGTCTCCCGGCTGGTCATGGGCAACGCGGTGGCGGCCGCCGCCGGGATGGCGGCCCGGTACGAGCGGAGCCTGAGCGCCCCGCCCGCGCGGGGGCGCGAACTGATCGGCGCCAGCATGTTCGGCATCACCACGCCCGCCGTCGACGCCGCCCGCGCCCGCCTGGACGAGCTCGGATACGAGGTACTGGTCTTCCACGCCACGGGTTCGGGCGGCCGGGCGCTGGAGAAACTGGCGGCGGGCGGGTTCCTCGCCGGGGTGCTCGACCTGACCACCACCGAACTCGCCGACGAACTGGTCGGCGGCGTCCTCAGCGCCGGCCCCGACCGCCTCACCGCGGCCGGGCGCGCGGGCGTACCGCAGGTGGTCGCACCCGGCGCGCTGGACTCCGTCAACTTCGGCCCCGCCGACACCGTCCCGCCGCGCTTCGCCGACCGCCGCTTCCTGGTCCACAACCCCACCGTCACCCTCATGCGCACCACGGCGGAGGAGATGGCCGCCCTCGGCGACACCATCGGCCGCAAACTGGCCGCTGCGCACGCTCCGACGGCGGTCATGTGGCCGCTGGGCGGCGTCTCGGCGGTGGACGCCGAGGGCGGCCCGTTCCACGACCCGGCCGCCGACGCGGCGGGGCTGGCGGCGCTGCGCGGGGCGGTCGCGGGGAGCGCGGTGGAACTGCGGGAGGTGGACGCGCACCTCAACGACGCCTCGTTCGGGGTGGCGGCGGCGGAGCTGCTGGACCGGATGATCGGGGGGCGGCGGGAGGCGGCGGAGGGGCATACGGCGCAGCCTTGACACGCCTCGGCACGACTTGAGCAGACCTGCACCACACAGCACTACACAGCACGACGCAGCACCGATGGAGGACCCCACCATGGACCGCATGGACCGCACGACAGCCCTGGCACGTCTGACCGGCCAGATGAGCGCCGGCCGAGCCGTCATCGGCGCGGGCGCGGGCACCGGCCTGTCCGCGAAGTGCGCGGAGGCCGGCGGCGTCGACCTACTGATCATCTACAACTCCGGCCGCTACCGGATGGCCGGCCGCGGCTCCCTCGCGGGCCTGCTGCCGTACGGGGACGCCAACGCCATCGTGCTGGACATGGCGGGCGAGGTGCTGCCGGTCGTACGGGACGTACCCGTACTCGCCGGGGTCTGCGGGACCGACCCCTTCCGCATCATGGGCAACTTCCTGGACCAGCTGAAGGCCGTCGGCTTCGCGGGCGTACAGAACTTCCCGACCGTCGGCCTCTACGACGGGAAGTTCCGCGAGAACCTGGAGGAGACGGGGATGGGCTTCGGCCTGGAGATCGACATGATCCGCCAGGCGCACGAACGTGACCTGCTCACCGCTCCCTATGTCTTCGACGCCGACCAGGCGGCCGAGATGGCGCGGGCGGGCGCGGACGTCCTCGTACCGCACGTGGGGCTCACGACCAAGGGCTCCATCGGGGCGGCCACGGCCCTGACGCTCGATCAGGCGGCAGCCGCCGTGCAGGAGATGCACGACGCGGCGAAGCGGATCAACCCCGACATCATCGTGCTCTGCCACGGCGGTCCGATCGCGGAGCCCGAGGACGCGCGGTACGTCCTGGACCACACCGAGGGGATCGCGGGCTTCTTCGGCGCGTCGTCCATGGAGCGACTGCCTACGGAGCGCGCCATCACGGAGCAGGCGCGGGCCTTCAAGTCGCTGGAGTTGTAGTCGCTGGAGTTGTAACCGACATGACTGCTGCTGGGCGGTACGGGGCGTATGGGGCGTACGGGCGGGAAGCGCGCGTTCCGGGTCTACCCGCCCTGGGCCGATGCGCCCGACCGCCAGGCCCACGTGACGCGGACCTGGCAGTCGGAGTGCTTCCTGCCCGTACCGGAGACGGGCGGCCTGGATCTGGATGCTGTACGGGCGGATCGCCTGTACATACCGCCCATGACCCGGCGGGATGGGCTCAGGCAGCGGCGACGGCCGGCTTGAGGACCTCCTCGCACCACTGCCGGAACGTGGTCGGGGTCGTCGACTCGGCCGTACGCGGCTGGGCGAGGTCCAGGCCCTGGTTCTTGGCGTCGAACATGTCGACCATCCCCTGGGCCATCGCGTCGGTCATCCCGAAACCGGTGAGCCGGTCCTTGAGGGCCGCGCCCGGAATCTGCTGGTAGCCGACGTCCGTGCCGAGGACCTCGGAGATGATCTGGGCCATCTCGTTGGGCGACAGGTCCTCGGGACCGAGGCAGGGAACCTCCCCGGCGCCGCTCCACGAGCCGTCGAGCAGCAGCCGGGCGGCGGTGGCGGCGATGTCGCGGGTGGCGACGGTGGGGCTCTTGAGGTCGGGGTCGGCCATCATGAAGAACATGCCCTTCTCCTTGATCGCCCCGGCGTGGTTGAGCAGGTTGTGCATGAACGACGGGCAGGTCACGGCACGGTAGGCGACGCCCGAGGCGGCGATGAGGTCGCCCATCGCGAGTGAAGAGGCCACCAGTCCGGCGCGGTCGGCCAGCGCCGTGCCGCGGCCGAGGGCGGAGACGCCCACGACGCGCTTGACGCCGTGCCGCGCGAACGCGGCGCACGCGGGGCGGGTGAAGTCGACATAGGCGGCCTCGGTGCTCGGCGCGGACCCGTCGTCCGGTGCGAGCCAGAAGACGGCCTCGGCCCCGGCGCACGCCTGGTCGATGACGGCGGGGTCGCCGTGCGAGCCCGTGACGATCTCGACTTCGCCCCCGGCCTCGGCCCGTTCGCGGACCGCGGGGGCGAGCCGCGAGGGGTCACGGGCGACGAGGCGCAGCCGTGCGCCGCGGTCGAGCAGATCGTCGACGAGGATGCGGCCGATGGTGCTGGTGGGTGCGGTGATGACGATCATGAGTGTGTTCGTTCCTTCGTGCGTGATGGTGCGTCCGTATCGGGTGGGCTGCCTCGCGTTTCTGCGGCCGTGTCCACTGTCGCGGGGGAGAGGGCTGACGAACAATGCAAAGATTGGCAGCTAATAGTTGCCACAGAAGTAAAAATGCAGCTCAGGAGGGTACGGGCGTGGGTATGGACCTCAACTTGCTACGGGCACTCGACGCCCTGCTCCAGGAGAACAGCGTGACCCGAGCCGCCGAACGGCTCGGTACGTCGCCCGCGGCGGCCAGCCGCACACTGGCCCGGCTGCGCCGGGCAGTCGGCGACCCGCTGCTGGTCCGGGCGGGCCAGGGAATGGTCCCGACGCCACGCGCCCTGGAACTCCGTGAGGAGGTCGGGGCGTTGCTGCGCGGCTGCGACAACGTCCTGCGGCCGGGGGCGGGTTTCGACGCCGTGCACCTCCAGCGGACGTTCACGGTACAGACCACCGACTTGCTGCTGGTGGGGCTGGCCGGAACGCTGACCGAGCGCATCCACAAGGAGGCCCCGCACGTCGACGTGGTCTTCCTGCCGGAGGCGGTGGAGGGCGGCCCGGCGCTGCGACAGGGCTGGGTGGACGTCGAACTGGGCGCACTGGGCGACTTGGACCCGGAGATCCGGACCCGGAAGCTCGCGCAACTGCCGTTGGTGGGCATCGCCCGCAGCGGACACCCGCTCTTCGAGGGCCGAATCGACGCGCGCCGCTTCGCCGCCGCCGACCACATCGGCATCTCCCGCCAGGGCAAGCGCTCCGGCCCCATCGACAGCGCCCTGGCCGAACTCGGCCTGCGCCGCCGCACGGCGGTGGTCGTGCCCAGCCATACGAGCGCGATGATGCTGGCCCGCACCACGGACCTGGTGGCCCTCACCCTCCCCGACTGGCTCCCCGACACGACAACGGCCATGGGCCTGCGCACTTTCCCCATCCCCCTGGACCTGACCCCCCTGGACCTGGGCATGGCCTGGCACCCCCGCAACGCCACGGACCCGGGCCACCGCTGGTTCAGAGAGCATGTGGCGGGGGCGGTGCGGGGGTGATGGGGCGGGGGCTTTGCCCACCACCCCATCACCCGTACCCACCCCAGGAAGACCTACCCCAACATCCCCCGAACCGCAGCCCGGTCGACGTTTGTCAGGGCGCGGACCAGCTTCGGGGTGAGGAAGACGATGAGCAGGCCGGCGAGGGAGACCCCGGCGAGTTGGAGAGGCGAGGTCAGGTAGTACTGGTGGTGCACGCCGCCCGAGGTGAAGTCGTAGACGCGGTAGCCGGGCCAGCCGACGTAGTGCGGGAAGACCCAGTTGTACGCGGGCAGCAGCGCGACCGCCCAGCCGACCAGCAGCACCACCGTCGACAGGACGAAGCTCACCATCCGCCAGGGGAACATCACCACCTGGAAGAGGACCGCGCGCCACCCCGCCGCATCCCCCAGCCGCACCCGCAGCCCGGACCAGAAGCCCGGCGCGCGCGGCGCCGGTACGGGCGCGGGCGCCGCCACCTCCAAGCCGAGCTTGTCCGCCGCCCGTCGGCGCTCCGCCGCCCCCAGCCCGCGCGCACCGGCCGGCATCCCGGCCAGTACGGGCAGCCCGAGCACCGTGACGGCCAGGACCGCGCCGACCGAGAACATCGTCAGGGCGAAGACGAAACCGACGATGGCGATCGGCAGCGAGGCGAGCGTGTAGCCGATCTCCCGGTACGTAACGGCCGCGAACGGCGCGCGCCAGAAGCTGACCCGTTGCGCCGGAGAGTACGGCTCGGACACCGCACCGTAAGACAAAGCGCTCGCGCTGGCGCTGGCACTGGTGCTCAAGCTCATGACGGTCCCCGGATTCGTATTCGTCTGCATCTTCGTCTTCGTGTTTGCTTCGACCTCTACGATCCCGAATCCGCAGGCCCGGCGGCATACGGTGACGTGGCCTCTTCAGGGTGGTGCTAGGTCCACCCCCACCCCCGAGGCCGGCCGCCATCACGTCATCGTCGTCATCACCGGAAACTCCAGCCCCATCGGCAGCTCGCCGCCGGTGTATATCACCCCCAACCGCTGCGTAGCCCGCGTCAGCGCCACGTACAGATCGCTCGCCCCGAACTCCTCCGGCTCCACGACGATCACCGAGTCGAACTCCAGCCCCTTGGCCTGCCGGGGGCCGAGCAGTACCACCGGCCTGGTCAGATCGGGGGAACGGCCGGCGGACGCCTGCGGCAGCGCGGCGGCGAGTTCGGCGTGCCGGCCGAGCGGAGCGATCACCGCGAGATGCCCGGAAGCACCCTGGTCCGCGTCCCCCTCTCGCACCCCTTCCTTTTCCACTTCCTTTTCCACGGTTTCCGCCACCGCCCGAGCCAAGTCCCCGGTGCGCTGTGCCCAAGGCCGTACGCCCGTGGAGCGGATCGAGCGCGGCGGCTCGAAGGACGGGTCCGCGGCGCGCGGCACCGCCGCCGCGATCTCCATGATCTCGGTGGGCGTGCGGTAGTTGACCCCGAGCCGTACGCGCTTCCAGCGATCCCCGGCATGCGGCGTCAGGATCGCCTCCCACGAACCGCAGCCGCCCGGTTCGGCCGCCTGCGCCGGGTCGCCGACCAGCGTCATCGAACGCGTCGGGCAGCGGCGCATCAGCAGCCGCCACATCATCGCGGACAGCTCCTGCGCCTCGTCCACGATGATGTGGCCGAAGGCCCAGGTGCGGTCGGCCGCCGCCCGTTCGGCGGCGCTGCGGTGGTCGGCCTCCTCCTGCCGTTCGGCGAGCCGTTCCGCGTCGACCAGGTCGTGCGCGGCGAGGACCTCGGAGTCCTCCTCGTCGAGGTCCTCGAACTCGTACGTACGCGAACCGTGGGACAGGTCGAGCACTCCCTGCGCGTACGCGATCCGCTCCTGCTGCTCGGCCTCGGCGGCGGCGCGGGCCGCGGAGTCGTCGTCGCCGAGCAGTTCGGCGGCCTCGTCGAGCAGCGGAACATCGGCGGGAGTCCAGCCCTGACCACCGCCGCCACCACCGCCGTCACTGCCACCGTCCCGGCTCCGCCGGATAGCCTCCGCGTCACCCTCCTCCAGATGCACAGGCTCCGCGAGGAAGTCCGCGACCAACTCCTCCGGCGTGAGGGACGGCCACAACTCCGCGATGGCGGCGTGCACTTCGGCGCTGGCCGCGATCGCCTTGCCGAGCATGGCGGTGTCGTCGGGCCCGAGGAGGTTGGGCCCGCCGTACGGGTCCGCGCCGATCCGGTCCGTGAGCTGCGCGGTGAGCGCGTCGATGACGTGGAACGCGAAGTGCGGCCGGGCGAGGTTGTGCGGCAGCGAGGTCGCGCGCGCCGCGTGCCGTGCATCGCTCGCGATGTCGGCGTCCAGCAGCAGTTCGCCGTCCTCGTGGTCGATGACGATGGGCTCGTCGAACGGCGGCAGCGCCTGCCGGTCCCGTACGAACCGGGCCAGCGCGTCGGCCATCGCCGCACCGCCCTTGACCTCGGCGGCGCGCGCGGTGTCGGCGCCGGTCGCGGTCACGCCGGGGAAGAGGTCGCCGGGGGTGGCGAGGAGTACCCCGGTCTCGCCGAGCGAGGGCAGTACTTCCGCGATGTAGCCGAGGAACGCAGGGTTCGGTCCGACGATCAGGACGGCCCGGCGGGCGAGGAGCTCCCGGTGCGCGTAGAGGAGGTACGCGGCCCGGTGCAGCGCCACCACGGTCTTCCCGGTTCCGGGCCCGCCCTCGACGACGAGGATGCCGCGGTGCGGGGCGCGGATGATCCGGTCCTGTTCGGCCTGGATCGTCTGCACGATGTCGTGCATCCGGCCGGTGCGCGCCGCGTCGAGCGAGGCCAGCAGTACGGCGTCGGCGTCGGAGCCCTCGTGTCCGGTGCGGACGGTGTCGGTGAGGTCCATCAGCTCGTCGTGGAGCGCGGTGACCTGCCGCCCCTGCGTGGTGATGTGCCGCCGCCGGCGCAGCCCCATCGGGGTGTGCCCGGTCGCGAGGTAGAACGGCCGCGCGACGTCGGCCCGCCAGTCGACGACCAGCGGCGTACGGTCCGGGTCGTCGCGCCGCATCCCGATGCGCCCGATGTGGTGGTCGCGCCCGTCCTGGAACGCGAGCCGCCCGAAGCAGAGCCCGCTCTCCCCGGCGTTGAACGCCGCCAGCAGCCCGGACCGCTCGGCCACCAGCACCTCGCGCTCCAGCCGCGCCTGATGACTGTTCCCCTCCACCGGCAGCACCTCCCGCACCGCCTCCTCGGCCCCGTCCCGCAGCTCGGTCAGCCGCTCGTGGAGCAGATCGATGAATTCCTGCTCGTTTCGCAATTCCGTATTTGACAATTCAGCCCCGCTCCGATACCTTGTGAATGTCGGGATGAGCCACGTCTCAAAGTTAATGCAGACATGGAACCCCCCAATATACGCAGAGAAATACCCCGTCCGTCAATACGGATCGGGGTATTTCTTTTTCCCGGCCCGGGGTCGCGTATCGATCGAATCGATCAACTTGATCAACTCGATCAATAGCCCACCCGATACGCCCATAACCGCAAGCGGCCGGGCAGCCACCCGGACCCGCACCCCGCAGAGACCGGTCGATAGCGATCGCCCCCGGTACTCGCCCGCCCCGTCCTCGTTACCTTGGTTCCTCCGTGGCTCGGTCGGCCTTCGCGGGGGGTGTTCTGCGGGGTGTTACGCGGGGGTGTGACGGAGGGCGGTGGGATTCATGGCGTTCGGCTCGGCCCGGTGGGGTGACGGGCGGGTGCCCGCCGAGATGACGAGTTTTGTGGGGCGGAGCCGGGAAATCGAGCGGGCGCGGGAACTGCTGGCGCGTACGCGGCTGGTGACGCTCGTCGGGCCCGGCGGCGTGGGGAAGACACGGATCGCCGTGCGCGTCGCCGCGCAGGCTGCGGCGGCCGGGACGTACGAGGAGGGCGCGCGCTTCGTCGAGCTGTCGGGGCTCAAGGACGCCGAGCTGCTGCCGCAGGCCGTGTCCGAGGCGCTGGGGCTGCCGCAGCAGACGTCGAGGCCGCAGGTGGACGCGTTGATCGAGTACGCGGCGGAGCGCGAGCTGCTGCTCGTACTCGACACCTGCGAGCACGTACTCGACTCCTGCGCGGACCTCGCCGACCTGCTGCTTCCCCGGGCGCCTCGGCTGACGATCCTGGCGACCAGCCGGCAGCCGCTGGCCGCGCCCGGCGAGCATCTGCTGCCCGTACCCGCGCTGCCGCTGCCCCGGCCGGGCGACGACGGCGACAGCGAGGCGCTGGTCCTGCTCGCCGAGCGGGCCGCCGCCGTGCTGCCCGGCTTCGCGCTGACCAGCGCCAACCGGCCGCACGCCGTCGCCCTCTGCCACCGCCTGGGCGGCATTCCGCTGGCCATCGAACTGGCCGCCGTCCGGCTGCGGGCCCTGCCGCTCGACCAGCTCACGGCGCAGCTCAGCGAAACGTTCGCGCTGCTCGACCACGGCCGTATGACGACGCCGGCGCGCCACCAGACGCTCCGTACGACCATGGACTGGAGCCACGACCTGTGCACGCCCGCCGAGCGGTTGCTGTGGGCGCGGCTCTCCGTCTTCGCCGGGTCGTTCGGCCTGGACGCCGTCGCCGAGGTCGCCGCGGACGACGAGTTGCCTGCCGGGGCCGTCCTCACCCATCTGGTCGGACTCGTCGAGAAGTCGGTGGTGGTGCGGCTGGGCGAGGACGGCGACCGCTACCGGCTGCTGGACACCCTGCGCGAGTACGGCGCCGAACGCCTCGAAGAGCTCGGCGGGAACGGGGGGAACGGGGGGGCCGGCGGGACTGGTGGAACCGGGGGGACCGGCGCGCTTCGCCGCCGTCACGTCGCCTACTTCCGCGCCATGCTGCGCCGCTTCGAGGACCAGTTCGTCAGCTCCGCACAACTCCCGCTCTACCAGGGGCTCGTGGGCGAGCGCGACAATCTCCGGGCTGCCCTGCGGTACGCGGCGGCGGACGGGTCCGAACTCCTCGGCCTCACCGCCGTCATGTGGACGTACTGGCTCTGCTCCGGCCGGCCCGCCGAGGGCGCGTACTGGATGGAACGGGCCCTGGACCGCACCCGCGGCCACGAACCGTCCCCGCAGCGGGTGATGACCCTCGCCTGGTACTCGATGTTCGTCGGCCGGCAGGGCGACCAGGCGGCGGCCCTCGCCATCGCCTCCACCGCGCTCGCCTGCGCGCGATCACTCGACGACCCCCGGTCGTCGGCCTGGGCCGCCTTCGCCGAGTCGAGCGCGCTCTTCCACCAGGACGCCCACGAGCGAGGGCTGATCGGAGTGGTCGCGGCCGTCGCGCTGATGCGGGAGGCCGCGGACGTACACGGCGAACGGCTCACGCAGATGCACGTCAGCGTCGCCCACCTGATGGCCGGGCAGCCCGCCGCGGCCATCGGGGCCGCCCGCACCACGCTCGAACTCCTCGGCCCGGACAGCCAGGAGTGCTATGTCCGGGGATCGCAGTGCATCACCCAGGGCCTGGCGCACATGATGCTCGGCCAGCCGGCCGAAGCGGCCCGTTCGCTGCGTACGGGCGTACGGCTGAAGGGCGCGCTGGACGACGCGCTGGGCGTGGCGGCGGCCATGGACCTGCTGGCCTGGATCGCGGTCGGCGAGGGGCGGATGCGCCGGGCGGCCTGCCTGTTCGGGGCGTGTGCCGCGCAGTGGCGGAAGATCGGGCCGCAGTCCCTGGTCGGGAACGCGCAGATGCGTGCTCTGCACGACAAGTACGAGCAGCGGGCCCGCGACGAGCTGGGCACCGGACGGTACACCGCCCTGCACGCCAAGGGCGCGGCGCTCTCCCTGACCGCGGGCGTGCTGATGGCGGCGGAGGACAAGGACGCGCCGCCGGGCGTGCCGCGGCAGCAGGCGATCACGGCCCGGCCGCGGCCCGTTCCGCACGCGCTGACGCGGCGCGAGCGGGAGGTCGCCGGGCTCGTAGCCGAGGGGCTGACCAATCGGGAGATCGCCGAACGCCTCGTGATCTCGCGGCGCACCGTCGACGCGCATGTGGAGCACATCCTCGCGAAGCTCGGGTACTCCTCGCGGGCACAGGTGACGGAGTTGCTGAACGGCGGGTGAGGGGTGGGCGAGGGGCGGGTGAGGGTCCGTATGCCTACTCCCGCGATGGCGCTGACCTGCGGATGCCCGACCTAGGTATACGGATACGGGCCGTTCACCGATGTCCTGCCGACCTGCCCCGGCCAAGCTGACTGCCTTCTGCGTACACGAACCCTGGAGGTAGGAAAGATGCCGGAGCCGCTTGACGGCCGGTCCGCCGCGCGAGGAGGCCGCGACGCCGAGGCGCCGGGCGGCTGGGACGCCGCCGCGCTGATCGGCCGTGACGCCGAGGCGGCCGAAGTCGAAGGGCTGCTGAGAGAGCACCGGCTGGTCGCGGTGGTCGGCCCCGGCGGGGTGGGCAAGAGCGCGCTGGCGGCGGACGTGGTGCGGCGGATGCTCCCCGGCCCCTGGGCGGCGGTGGCCGCCACCGACCTGGCCGGACTGGAGACCCCCGGCCAGGTGTCGCACTGGATGGCCTGCGCGCTGCGGCTCTGGGGCCGGCCCCGGCTGGCCGAGGCGGTGGGGCAGCGCCCGACGCTGCTGGTCGTGGACACCTGCGAGCATCTGGCCGAGGAGTGCGCCGACGTGCTCGTACGGCTGGTGAACGCGTGCGCCGGCATGCACGTCCTGCTGACGAGCCGGGTGCCGCTGCGGACGCCGGCGAGCTATCCGCTGCGGCCGCTCGCCCCGGAGGCCGCCGCGACGCTGTTCGCGCGGACGGCGCGGCGGTTCGGCGCGAGCGTCACGCCGGAGAGCGAACTGGCCCGCAGGATCTGCATCTCCCTCGACGGCCTGCCGCTGGCCGTGCAGCTCGCGGCGGGCGGACTCGCGCACCGTACGCCCGACGAACTGCTGCCCTTCGTCTCCCGCCTCCGGCACGTACTGGACCTGACCTCGCCCGTCACCGCCCTGCCCAGCCGCCAGCGCACCCTGCGCGCCTCGCTGAGCTGGAGCCATCGGCTGTGCACGCCGGACGAGCGGCTGCTGTGGGCGCGGTGCAGCGTCTTTGCCGAACCGTTCACGCTGCGGGACGCGCTCGCGGTCTGCTCGGACGAATGGCTCGCCGCGGGCCCCCTTGTCACGGCCTTCGCCGGGCTGGCGGCCCAGTCCGTGATCACTCCGGAACCGCCGCCGCACACGGCGTCGTTCCGGATGCCGCGGGTGACGCGGGCGTACGGGCGGCAGCGGCTGGAACTGCTGGGGGAGGAGGCCGAGTTCGAGCGGCGGTGCGGGGAGTGGTGCGTCAGCGGTCGCTGAGGTACGTACGTACTCCCGTTGCCCGGTGGCGTCAGCGGGCGGTGGCGTGAGCGGGTGGTGGCGTCAGCAGGTGGTGGTGGCGGCGGCCGGGCGCGGGGCGCCGCGGAAGACTTGGCGGGTGTGCCAGGCGCGGTGGCCGGGGGCGACGGGGGAGGCGCCGGGCTGGGGGCCGATGAGCGGGCGGCCGGCGAGGGCGGTGACGTGGTCGCGGGCGGCGGCGCTGTGCCCGACGAAGTGCTGGGAGACGAGGACGACGTGACGTGCCTCTTCCGCTCCATCCTCCCCCACCCCGAGGACGCCTTTGTCGAACAGCTTGTGGTGGAGGGCGCAGAGGCAGAGCCCGTTGTCGACGACGTCCGGGCCGTCGAAGGCCCACCAGCGTACGTGCGCGGCCTCCAGCCCGACCGGGGTCGCCCCGATGCGCCCGTCGTAGCCGCAGAAGGCGCACTGGTACTCGTAGGCGGTCAGCACCAGGTCCCGCATGCGCCGGTCCCGCATGCGCCGGTCGCGCCGTTGCCGCGCGCTGCCGGCGAGGAGTGGGCCGGTCTCCGCGGCTTCCAGCTCCAGGCCCACCGCTTCGCACAGGTCGGGGTGGAGGGACGGCGGGAAGTGCAGGTCGAGCAGGACGCGGGCCATCCGGCCGAGAAGCGAGGGCTCGCGCCGCAGGGCGGAGCGCAGTTCGGGTACGAGCCGGCCGGCCGCACCCGACGCGCGCAGCTCCAGCACGCCGGTGCCGGGGCTGCCGGCCCCGCGGTCCGTGCGCACCTCCCAGACCCCGTCGCTGACGAGGTGGTGGAAGGGGTAGGCGGGGGTCGTCTTGTTGGCGGGGCCGTACTCGATCAGGAGCTGTTTGAGGTCTTCTTCGACGGCGCTGTAGCGGAGTTCGCCGTCGGCGTCCTCCTGGAAGCGGCCGAGTGCGTAGAGGAGCAACAGCGGCTTGTGGGGCGCGCGTACGCCGTTTCCCGTCCACTGCCTCAGCTTCGCGGTGCGCTCCAGCCAGTCCATGGCGGTCGATCATAGGCGGGGCGGTCGAGCATGGGCGGGGCGGTCGAGCATGGGCGGGGCGGTTGATCGTAGGCAGGCGATGGGGGGTGGGAGGGCCGGTGAGTAAAACATCGAAGGATGGAAGCGGCCCGGCAGGGGCTTCGCCGCGCTGACGGAGGGCCTGAAGCTGGATCATGCCCATGCCAGATTTGCCGCGTCGAACCATAACAATCAGCTCAAATCGCCTCGCTATTCCTTCAAGTATGGGAGGGGATGGGCAATTATGATCGGTTTGCCGCGATGGGAATGTACAGCCGCCCCAAAACGTGAATAGATGAATTCGCCGATGTGATGTGAGTCACTTGACACTTTAGGTGGGCGGGTCTTCACTCTTGCGCGGCGCCGGAATGCATTCCGAAGGGTTCACTGGGGTTCCGTCAGGTTCCGCTTCCTTCGGATTGCGGCTGTTCGCCGAGTCGGTCTGTCAACTGGTACGTATGAATGGAGGAATTATGAAGCTGGTTCGCCTGGTCAATAAGTTCCGTTCGGAGAAGAGCCTGAAGGCGTACTCCTGGTACCAGTG
>NZ_JBHVHQ010000143.1:0-13483 GCF_042800135.1 Streptomyces sp. NPDC057654
GACGGAGACTCTCCTCAATCTCTATTGCGAAACGTCAGCTGACCTTCGAGTTGAGCGTGATGGGTCAGGCAGATGCGGGTTTAGCCCGATGCGATAGTCGAGTACGTCCAGACGTCGGCCGGGAGTTCGTTCTGGAGCTTCCAGATGATTCCCATGGGGTTGCTTCCCTGGTGAGATTCATATTCGGCGGGGCCGAGCAGAATCCACGGCTGGGGGCCGCCGATGTCGTTCTTCTTGTAGCGGCGAACGAATAGGAGCACGTGGGAGCCCTGCTGTGCGTGCTGCTGGTAGCGGAGGCCGGTGGGTGAGGTGCTGGAGGTCTGGTTTTGAGACTCCCAATGGAAAAGCTCGGGACTCATTGCGTAGTCCTTGTAGCGAGTCTCTGGTGAGAAGTCCTTGTCATCCTTTTCGAGCGTGATGAGAAGTGCGTCGGTCTTAACTTTCTCGCACCACTTCACGCCCTCGCGGAAGTGCCCTGGAAGGAAGCCGTTGATGTCCGCCTGGCCGAGGGCAGGGAGAATCTCCTCTCGGCTGTAGGCGGCGTGGACGGTGAGCGGGATGTTCGCTTGCTCCACAGGCAGAGCGATGGGGTAGTGCTCGGTGTGATCGAGGTTGTAAGCCAGGATCTGCCTGAGCTCGTTTCGCAACTCTGGTTGGTTGTTTAGCTCTTTGAAGCCTGCTGCGTAGGAGGAATGCCCTCCGCCGAGCGGCCAGAAAGAGAAGAAGAGCATACGGGCGTACGCTTGTCCGCGGGCGTCAAGAGAGTCATATTCCGGTGCGTCTTCCCGCAGCATGAGCGTGTAGGCGGCGACGCGCTCCGGGTCGTCGACGTGCAAGAAGGCGGACATGCGCTTCAGCAGCTCCTCTTCTCCGTCCGGTGCCGGCGAAGAGAGCAGGTTGGCTCGGCGCAGCAGACGCGTCCAGGAGTTGTTGGAGCGGTAGAGCTCCTTGAGCTCCCGCTGGCTTTCCGTGAGGTAGCCCGCTAGCTGGGGTGTGGCGTAGGCGGCTACTTCGCGAGTCAGCTGGGTGACATTGACGTTAATCTGCGTCTTGATGTTCTCAAGGATGCGGTCCTTGGACTTCCGGTCGAGGATGATCTGACAGCCGGATGGCAGTAGTGGAAAATCCTTCTCAACGTTGTCTACGAGCCGCTTTCGGCTCAGGTTAGTGAGCGCCCGGAACTGTTCCTCGAATCGGAATTCCTTGCGGTGCTGGCCAATGAAATCGAGGACCGTGAGTACGGCCTTGTCTGGGGTGCGTCGGAGTCCGCGTCCGAGCTGTTGCAAGAAGACCGTTGCACTAGATGTCGGCCGCAGGAGCAGCAGTGTGTCAACGTCAGGAATGTCCAAGCCCTCATTGAAGAGGTCGACGGAGAACAGAGCTTGGATCTTCCCGTCACGCAGTTCGCCGAGTCCTTGGGCACGTTCTGAGGGGGATGAAGTTCCATCGAGCGCTTTGGCGTTGAGGCCGGCTTGACGGAAGGCGTCGGCCATAAAGCGGGCGTGGGCCACGGACACGCAGAACCCTAGGGCTCGCATGGTGCCCGGGTCTGCGATCTTTTCCTGTACGGCCTTGATGATCAGCCGGGCTCGTGCGTGGTTACCAGTGAACAACTTGTCGAGCTCGACTGCATCGTAAGAGCCACGTTTCCAGGTGAGAGACTCTAGGTCCGTGCTGTCAGCAACTCCGAAGTAGTGGAATGGGCTGAGGAGGTCGTTTTCCAGCGCTTCCCACAGTCGCATCTCTGCTGCGATGTGACCATCGAAGAATTCGTCTTGGACGTTTCGGCCATCCATGCGCTCCGGGGTGGCAGTCAGGCCGAGGAGTTCAGTGGGGGCGAAGTGAGCGATGATCCGCTGGTAGGTGGGTGATACGCCGTGGTGGAACTCATCGATGACGACCACATCGAAGTGATCGGGAGCGAGGCGCTCTAGCGATCGAGCGTTGAGGGATTGGACGCTCGCGAAGACGTGCGTCCAATCGGCTGGGATCTCCTTGCCGACCAGGAGCTCACCGAAGTTCGCGTCGACCAGGACCTCCTGGTACGTACGCAGCGACTGCTTCAGGATCTCTTGCCGATGCGCGACGAACAGAAGCTTGAGCTCCCCATCGGGGTGCTGCTTCTTGAGCTCCTTGTAGTCCAGCGCGGCCATGACCGTCTTGCCCGTGCCGGTAGCTGCGACAAGGAGGTTGCGGTGCCGGTCATGGATCTCACGCTCAATGCGGAGCCGGTCGAGCATGTCCTTCTGGTGTGGATACGCCCGTACCTCAAGGCCAGACAGGCTGATGTTGGGGGTACCACCTTGCTGCCGTCCGCTGGCCCGGGCCAGCGCCTCGTCCAGCCTCGTTGCGTCTACATCCGGGTCATATGCCTCGAAGGCGGCCTCGCTCCAGTAGGAGTCGAAGGTGGCTTCGAATTTCTTCATCACCGCTTGGGTGGCAACGGACGACAGTCGAACGTTCCACTCAAGACCATCGAGGAGAGCCGCTCGGGAGAGGTTGGAACTGCCCACGTAGGCCGTGTCATACCCGCTGTTCCGACGGAAGAGCCACGCCTTCGCGTGAAGCCGGGTAGACCGCAGCTCATAGTTGATTTTGACCTCGGCGTTGAACTCATTGACGAGGCGGTCCAGCGCTGAACGTTCCGTGGCTCCGATGTACGTAGTCGTGATCACACGGATAGACACCCCACGGCTCCGAGCTGCCTTCAGCGAATCTTCAAGGATGCGCAATCCGTGCCATTTCACGAAGGCACACAGCAGGTCGACGCGGTCAGCCGTGGCCAACTCGGCCCTTAATTCGAAGCCGAGGTTGGGGTCTTCAGGCGAGTTGGTGATGAGAGCTGTCTCGGAGAGGGGCGTCGCCGGCCGAATGGCGTAGACCCCGGGGGCCTCTTGCTCGGCAATGGAGACCAACTGCCGTGGACCGTCGGCGACGAGGTCCACCCACTGGTGTGCGCCGTCGAGTGTGCTCAGGGACTCCAGGATGTGGTTGGCAGCGAGGACCTGTTCAGCTGGTTGCAGGGTAGCGAAGAGCCGCTGGACGGTGTCGGAGATGTGGCGGGCTAGTACATGAGGCGTCGAGTGGTCGCCGACCTTCTGCTGGATAGCCTTCCAGCCGCTGTCATCAAGCTCCTTGAGCCGATCTTCGAGACGAGAGGTGATCAGACGCTCGTACAGCCCCGGTACCGGCGGCGTGTGGTCTGTGAGGGCATCGGCCATAGCAGCATCTCCTCGCGTGGCATGGTGATGCTGATGTTGTATCAAGGAGGACCGACACAGTGACTGAGCTACCGCTAAGCCTTGCTGTTGACGAACTCCGTTCCGTCCTGCCAGATGACCACGACATCTGCCGAGTGGCAGAGCTGTATCAGGTCCTCGCGGGGGCGCGTCGGGAGTAGCACAGCCAGAGTGGGCTCGGAGGCTATGAACCGCCGATAGTCGTAGAGTTGGCCGATGGCCATGCGGACTGCTTCACGCGTCACAGTGCCCTTGGCCTCGATCAAGAGGTTCTCGGTGACGTTGAAAGCGTCGGTGTAGAGCGGTTTGAGCTCGCCCTTCGGGCGGATCATGTTGCGCGTGACCGTGTGTCCCTGAGACACCGCGTAGTCGCGGTACGCAGTCACTAGAGGACCTTCGCGGCGCTCCGCTTCGTACTGCTTTCCGTTAGGGCTGACGACCATGCCCTCGGTGTGCTGCTTCTCGATTTCGACGTCCGTGACGACCTGTTTGGTGACTGGGGTGAACGGCAGGGGCGTTCCCTGGGAGGACAAGGAGGCCGTCGCTGGTGTCAGCCGGAACATGAGGACGCTGCGGATCTCTCCTTCGGCGTCGGGGGCATCGGTGGAGTACCAAGCTGGGTCCGCGGCAAGGGCGAACTCGCCTATGTATGCCACCTTCTTTGGGGCTGCCGCCTCGAAGAGACGCAGGGCCCGCCCGGCCTCCACATGTTCAAGGATGGCGCGGTTGCCGTTGGCCATGACCTGGTCACCTATTTGACCCTGACCGGTGTAGTGGTAGAGACCGTCCTCGCCCCAGCCGTCGAAGTAGCCCACTTTGTGGCCTCGGCTTGGATCAGTGAACAGCATGATGTTGGGCGAAGACCGTGAAGGGGCGATTCCGCCCTGCCGGATACCGCCGTACTTGTTGTGTATGTCAGCCCGCTTGAGCTGCTGTCCAACGCTGATGTCCCACATGGGTCCCCCAAGATCCGAAAATCATGGCCGACCTCAAGATTAGTCATATGAGCGCACAAATGCGTGACGTGGGCACTGCGGGGCGCGTGGTACGGCAAGGGCTGCTGGGCCGTGCGTGAGCTGGTGCACTGCCCGGTGGATCTAGAGCGAGATCAGCGCTGATGCCCCGGCGGAGGGTATGCCGGCGGTGCGTACTGGGCGGGGAACTGCCCAGGTGCGTACGGGCCCGGCCAGTGAGGCTGGGGTATCGCGTGGGTCAAGGCCGGTTGGGCTATGGGCTTGCGTTGCCATAGGTGGTGGAGGAGTTCTTGTTCTCGGGCTGTGAAGTCCGGGCCCGTGGCGCCGCGGTAGGCGCGTTGGCGGAGGAAGGCCAGGGACGTGGCGAAGGAGATGTACTCCGTCACGGCTCGGGCCGCCTGCGGGCCGCCGGTGCGGCGGGCCAGGTGGCGGGCTATGCCGCGGGCGCGCATCGAGGAGAGGGCGATCGGCTCGGGCGGGGTGAGCCAGCCGGCGGCCTGGTAGGCGGGGAGGTGGGTGCGTATGGTCCGCAGCTCGTTCTGGCGGGACCACACCGTCAGCCAGGTCAGCACGCCGAAGACGGGGACCATGAAGAGGGCGTAGACCACGAGGAAGCCGAAGCCAGGCAGGGCCGACGCGCCGTTCCAGACGCCGTGCAGGGCCATCGCCGTCAGCAGGGCGGCCAGCGGCACCAGGACGCGCAGGACGCGGCGCCGCGGAGCGAACGTCGCCGCCAGGCCGAAGCCGATGCCCGTCATCGACGTGAACAGCGGATGCGCGAACGGCGACATCAGCACGCGGATGAAGAACGTCGCCATCGTGGTCGACTGCATGCCCGAGTAGCCGAAGTTCTGGTCCGAGGCGAAGGCGTTGCCCAGGTACAGGATGTTCTCGGTGAACGCGAAGCCCGTCGCCGTGATGCCCGCTATCACCACGCCGTCCACGATCCCGTTGAAGTCCCGCCGTCTGAAGAGGAACAGCAGCAGCACAGCCGCCGCCTTCGCCGACTCCTCCACCACCGGCGCGACGAACGTCGCCCCCCACGTATTCGCGTCGGCGTGCTGCGACACATCTATGGTGCTCAGCAGCCACTTCGTGGCGAAACCATTGGCCAGCAGCGCCACAAGCGTCGCCGCACACGCCCCCCAGGTGAACGCGAAGACCAGGTCCCGCCACGGTTTCGGCTCCACCCGGTCCATCCAGCGGAAGGCCGCCACCAGCAGCGGCACCGGCAGTACGGCCAGGCCGAGGCCGACCAGGAAGCCCTCCGTGCCCGTCTGCTCCCGTACGAGCGCCAGGATCACCAGACCCGAGAGCGCCAGCAGCAGGATCAGTGCCGTCGCCCGCAGCGCCTTGTTCTCCCACAGCGCCCGGCGCGGCTTGTAGCGCCAGCCGGACGGCGCCGGCACCGCCGCGAACCGCGGGCTCTGCTCATACTCCGGGATCGGGAGCGGGAGTGGAGCGGGATGCGGGGTGGGATACGGGGTGGGGTACGGGGTTGGTCCCCAGGGCTCGGCCGCCGCGGAGCGGTCGGTCGGCTGGTGGGGAAGCGGGGACTCAGGCACTCGAAGACCCTAACCAGGGGAGAGTGGGAGATAGTCGGATTATGGCCGACAAGACAACCGGGCGGTCAGCGGTCGGAGCGGCCCGAGGAGTCAGCGGCGGCGGAACAGGAGGTCATGCACCACATGACCCTTGTCCAGGCCCTGGCCCTCGAACCTCGTCAGCGGCCGGTACTCGGGGCGCGGCGCGTAACCGCCCTCCGCCGCCACGTTCTCGAAGTGCGGATCGGCGTCGAGCACCTCCAGCATCTGCTCCGCGTACGGTTCCCAGTCCGTCGCGCAGTGCAGCACCGCGCCCGGGGCCAGCCGCGTCGCCGCCAGCGCCAGGAACTCCGGCTGGATCAGCCGCCGCTTGTGGTGCCGCTTCTTCGGCCACGGGTCCGGGAAGTACACCCGCATGCCCGCGAGCGCGTCCGGCACGAGCATCTCGCGCAGCAGGATGATCGCGTCGCCGTTGGCCACCCGCACATTGGACAGGCCGCCCCGCTCCGCCAGGCTCAGCAGATTGCCCTGGCCCGGCGTGTGCACATCGCAGGCCAGGATGCCGGTGCCGGGGTCGGCCGCCGCCATCTGCGCCGTCGCCTCGCCCATGCCGAACCCGATCTCCAGGACCACCGGCAGTTCCGGGTCGCCGAAGAGCTCCCCGAGGTCCAGTTCGCGCAGCCCGTCGATGTCCAGCCCCCACTTCGGCCACAGGCGGCGCAGCGCGTCGCCCTGCCCCGCCGTCACACGGCTGCGGCGCGGCTGGAACGAGCGGATGCGGCGCTCATGGTGCGAGCCCGCCGGATCCGGCGCCGGGCCGTCGGGGAACATCGGCTCGCGGCGGTCGCGGACGCGCCCCTCGTCGGCCTCACGGGCGGCGGGGGCGGCGCTGGGGTTGGCAGCGGCACTGGGGCTCGCGGCGGCACTGTGGTTCGCAGTGGGGTTCTCGGACACAATCACTCGATTCTACGGAACCTGGGCCGGACCCGTCGCAGCCCGCCCGCCCCCTCTCCTCAGCCCATCGCCGCCAGCGCCCGCCGCGCCACCTCTCTCCCGATCGGCAGCGACGCCGTCGCCGCCGGCGACGGCGCGTTCAGCACATGCACCACCCGCGGCGACTCGGCGAAGAGGAAATCGTCCACGAGCGTCCCGTCCCGCAGCACCGCCTGCGCCCGCACCCCGGCCGCCGCCGGTATCAGATCGTCCTCGGCCACCTCCGGCAGCAGCCGGCGCACCGCCTCCGTGAAGGCCCGCTTGGACAGTGAGCGCCGCAGCTCGCCCGCTCCATAGCGCCAGTGGCGGCGCGCTATCCGCCACGCCCCCGGATACCCCAGCGTCCCGGCGACCTCCCCCGGCCGTACGGTCCGCCAGTCGTACCCCTCGCGGGCCAGCGCCGGGACGGCATTGGGCCCCACATGGACGCCCCCGCCGACGCCACGGGTCAGATGCACGCCGAGGAAGGGGAAGGCCGGGTCGGGCACCGGGTACACCAGGCCGCGCACCAGGTCCGTACGGGCCGGGGCCAGGTCGAAGTACTCCCCGCGGAACGGCACGATCCGCATGCCCGGATCGTCGCCCGCCAGCCGGGCCACGCGGTCGCAGCGCAGCCCCGCGCAGTTGACCAGGGCACGCGCCCGTACGACCTCGCCCGCCGCCGTACGGACCGCGACCGCCGGCCCGCGCCGGCCGATCACCGTCACCTCCGCCCCGTACCGCACCGACGCCCCCGCGTCCGCCGCCAGCTCCGCCAGCCGCCGCGCCACCGCGCCGAAGTCGCACACACCGGTCGTCGCGACATGGATCGCCGCGAGGCCGCGGATGTGCGGCTCGAACTCCGCTATCTGTGCGGGGCCCAGCTCCCGCACCGGAATGCCGTTCTCCCGGCCGCGCTGGACCAGGGCGTGCAGCCGCGGCAGCTCCGCCCGCTCCGTCGCGACGATCAGCTTGCCCGTGACCTCGTGCGCGATGCCGTGCTCGACGCAGAACTTGACCATCTCCGCCGCGCCCTGCATCGCGAACCGCGCCTTCAGCGACCCCGGCCGGTAGTAGACGCCGCTGTGGATCACGCCGCTGTTCCGGCCGGTCTGATGGCGGGCCGGGCCCGCCTCCTTCTCCAGCACCGTGACGCGGGTGCCGGGCGCGGCGCGGGTGATCGCATACGCCGTCGACAGGCCGACGATCCCGCCCCCGATCACCAGCACATCGCACTCGTACGCCGCCACCACGCCACCTCCCGCCCCGATTCCCCCGAGGCGCCGCACCGGCCCCTCTCTCCAAGCGTTCCCCATCATGGCGCGTGCCACTGACAACGCCGCTGACAACGTTGAGAACGGCTGACGACACAGACGACACAGACGACACAGACGACGCTGACAACGCTGCGAACGCAGACGACGCCGACAACGGGGCGAAATCCCAGGGGCGGCCCGGACCGCCGCAGCCCCCGCCGACAGCCTCGGCCGGCCCCTCACCCCCTCACACCGGCGCGGACTCCCCTCACGCCGGCGTGACCAGCAGCGGCCGCGCCCGCTCCCGCAGCTCGACGACGCGCGGCTCGTCCCCGTACGGCTCCAGGCGGTGCAGCAGGTCGCGCACGTACTCCGTCGTACGGGCCGACGAGATCCGCCCCGCCACCTCCACCGCCCGCGTCCCGGCCGCGCACGCCGCGTCCAGGTTGCCCGACTCCAGCTCGGCGACGGCCGAGACCACCAGCCGCAGCCCGTGCGAGCGGACGAATTCCTCCGTCGGCCGGGACAGCGCCTGCTCGGTGAAGCGCTGCACCTGGCGCGGCATCTTCAGGTCGCGGTAGCACTCCGCGGCGTCGGCGGCGAACCGCTCATGGGAGTAGAAGTCGAGCCACGACGGGTCGCCGTCGCCCTGTCGCGCCCGCTCCAGCCACCCCTCGGCGGCCTTCAGCGCCGTGCCGCAGGCGGGCCCGTCGTTCGCCTTCGCGTGGGCGCGCGCCTCGACCAGCCGGAAGAAGCTCATGGTGCGCGCCGTGGCGAGGCCGCGGTTGCGCTCCAGGGCGGCCTGGGCGAGGTCCACGCCCTCGTCCGCGAACCCCCGGTACGTCGCCTGGAGGCTCATCGACGCCAGGACGTACCCCCCGAGCGGCACGTCCGCCGCCGCCCGCGCGAGCCGCAGCGCCTGGATGTAGTAGCGCTGCGCGGCCTCCTGCTGGCCGGTGTCGAAGGCCATCCAGCCGGCGAGCCGGGTCAGCTCGGAGGTGGCGCCGAAGAGGGAACGTCCCACGTCGTCGCTGTACGAGCCGAGGAGCAGCGGTGCGGCGTCCACCCGGAGGCACTCGGGCACCATGGAGGAACGCCAGTCGCCGCCGCCGTACTTGGAGTCCCAGCGGCGCGCGTCGTCCGCCGCCTCGCGGAGTTTGGTGACATCGGAGTGGCCCACGCGCTGCGGTAAGCCCTCCGGGCCGCCGCCCGCGTCCGCTTCCTTGGCGGCCTGGTGCGCCTCGCGCGCCACCGAGCCGTCGGCCGGGGTTATCAGCCAGCGGGACGCCGGGGTGGCGTACGCGCTGACGGAGAAGGAACCGGCCAGGCTCTGCCAGATCCCGCCGCCTCCGCGCCGCCCGGCCAGGTCCAGCCGGTAGAGGTCGGTGGCGGCCCGTACGGCCTGGCCGACGTCGCGCGGGAAGGCGAGGCCGACCTCGGGCGCGGGGTCCGCGTCGGCCAGCCCGATCTCGTGCAGCGGCACCGGGCGGCCGAGTTTGCTCCCGATGGCGGCGGCGATCAGATGGGGCGCGGCTCCCTGGGGCACCATCCCCTTGGACACCCAGCGCGCGACCGACGTCTTGTCGTACCGAAGCGTCAATCCGCGCTGTGCGCCCAGGTCGTTGACCCTGCGCGCGAGACCGGCGTTACTGATCCCCGCGAGGGCTAGGACGGTCCCGAGCTTCTCATTCGGCCCGCGTAGCTCCCTGGACATGCGCACCCCTCGCCAGCACCGACGGCCGCCCCGGCATAGGCGCGAGGCATTCGTAAACCCAGCGTAGTTCCCTGGATCCCGACCGTTAAGGGGTGCGGGCCCGGATGGCGGGATTCTGGTCCGCATGCACGTGCATCGAGGGGCATGTGCTCCGCCTGTGTGTGGCCGTGCGCCTACCGTGCGCTCTGCACGGCCCATCGCGGGAGCGCTTCCATGGGTGATGCGTGGGTCGGCCCGCTGTACTGGATCGAGTGGGCTGGGGGACACCGCCGCCTCATTCCCCGCGGGCGGCGGAACGGTCCGGGGGGCGGAGTCCGCCTCCCGGACTGTGACATCGCGGTCCGGGCATCGGGGACGCGCGCGCCCAAGTAGGGCGCGGCCGAGTTTGGCTGAATATGGCGCATGCCGTTGTGGCCGGCATACGCATACGGGCCGAACTCCCGTCCGGGCCGGGGAGGGGGCGGCCCGGCGGGCAACGGCCTGGTGCGCATCGGTCCAATGGGTCGGACCGGGTGCGCGGCGGACCGGCGGCCGGCAGCCCGGTGCGCGACGGCCGGGCCGCCCCCTCCCTTAGCGCGCCCGCAACTTCCGCGCTTATGCGCCTTTTTCGGCCTACGGGCCTTGCCGTGCGCCCCCGTGGCACCCGGTGCCCCTCATCGCCGTTCGCCGCGCACGCGCCGAGCATCCGCCGCGCACCCGCCGCGGATCCATACGCCCCGCGCGTCACCATCCGGCGCACGCCTCCTACGCACCTCCGGTGCGCCGCTCGCGCGCCCCACTCATGGCAGCATGGACCCAGCACGGTCCATGACAGTGCGGCATTTCGCCCCAGTTGAGCACCGATTAAACCTCGAATGGGCCTCGATTGGGCACCAGTTGAGGCCGAGTTGGGTGATAAGGCGTGATCAACACGCTGACCGGGCGATGCCGAAACTGTCAGCCTCTTGTGCATGATGACTGCTACCTGTTGATTGTCCACACCCTGTGGAGGCGGCGATGCGGTGGTTGGTGGGGTGGAGCAGTGCCGCCTCCGGGACCGGTCCCCGTGCCACCCGGCGAGGCGCCGGGGCCGACGGCTCCACGGTGCATCCGGTCGGCGCGCAGCTCCTGTGGGGCGACCCCGACCCCCTGTGGGTCGTCGGCGACTGGCGGCCCGACGAGGTCCGCGTCGTGCAGGCCGACCCCTTCACCCGCCTCGCCGTCCTCGGCTGCTGCGGCGCGAGCGACGAGGAGCTGCGCGTCGGACTGCTGGCGGCGCGCGGGGGCGCACTGCGGCACCTGACCGCCTGGAGCGGCAGCTACACGGCGGTCGCACAGGTCGGCCGCCGGGTCACGGTCGCGGGCGATCTGGCGGGCGCGCGCCCCGTCTTCCACACCGAATGGGCCCGCGGCACCGCCTATGCCACCGCCGCCCTTCCCCTCGCCGACCTGGTCGAAGCCCAGCTGAACGTCGGCCACCTCGCGGCCCTGCTCGCCTGCCCCGACTCCCCGGAGGCGCTCGGCGACGGCACGCCCTACCTCGGCGTGCGGCGCGTGCCGCCCGGCCACGCGCTCGTACTGCGGGACGGCGCGCGCGACATCATCGGTTATGAGCCAACGGCCTCGCTCGCCGTCGCCGCGCCCCAACTCGCCGCCGACGACGCGGTGGCGGGCGTCCGGGACGCCCTCGTCGAGGCCGTACGGGCACGGCTGGACGCGCCGCGCCACGCGCCGGAGACCGAGTTCGCGGACCTCGACCCCGGCCCCGTACCGGGCATGGGACCGGCCTACCGGCGCGCCTCGCGCGGCGGACCCGCGCCCGGCATCGGCGCCGACCTGTCCGGAGGCAGCGCCTCCGCGACCCTCGCGCTGCTGGCCGCCGGGCTGCCCGGCGTCCCCGGCACGCTCTTCGGCCACGGCACCGGAGCGGGCGAGCGGCTGCTCGCCGTCACCTTCAACGACCTCGCCACGGGCAACGGCCGCTCCCGCCAGGCCGAACTGGAGCGCGCCCGCGCCATCGCCGACAACCCGCGGCTGCACCACGTCGTCGTCACCGCGGGCGAAGAGGCCCTCCCCTACGCCGACCTGGACTCCGGGCCCCTCACCGACGAACCCGGCCCCTCCCTCGTCACCGCCGAGCGCCACCGCCGGCGCCTCACCGCGGGCAGCGCCGACCACCTCGTGGGCCACGGCGCCCGCCAGGTCCTCGACGCCCACCCGGCGCGCCTCGCCGACCTGCTGATGGACCGCCGCCGCCGGCATCTGCTGCGCCCCGTCTCGGCCCTCGCGCGCGCCGACGGGCCCGCCGCGCACTCCTTCTTCGTCCCCTTCACCGTCTACCGCGCGGCGCGCAAGCTGGCCCGTACGTCCTACAAGGACGGTCTTGAGGCCGCCGCCGGGCGGCTGCTGGAGGCCGGCCATCCCGGCTCGGAGCTGGAACCCGCCGTCCCCGGCGCGGTAGGCGCCTCCCTGGCCGCCCTCACCTGGTTCCGGCCGGGCCCCGCCGCGCGATGGCTCACGGGCGAGGCGCTTGCTGAAGTATCGGTTCGCCTGGGGACCGCGGCGACCCGCCCCGGCGGCCTGCGGCGCCCCGGCGAGCGCCGCGCCTCCGCCGCGCTGGCCCGGCACGCCGCCGACCACCGGATCTTCGAGCAGGCCGCGGAGGTCCGCAGCCAGCGGCTCCACGCGCCGTTCCTGGACAACCAGGTCGTACGGGCCTGCCGCGCGCTCCCCGAGTCGCTCCGCGTGCAACCGGGGGCGCGCGCCTCCGTCCTGCGCGCCGTCCTGGCCGGCTCGGGCATCCGCGAACTGCCGCCCGGTTGGGGCGCCACCTCCCACGCCTCGCACGCGGCAGCGGTACGGGCGGGACTGCGGATGTCCGTGGGACGCCTGGTGGAGATATTCGAGACCCCGCTGCTGGCCGACGCCGGGCTGATCGAGGCCCGGGTGGTCCGCAAGGCGCTCCGCGCGGCAGCCGAGGGCGAGCTCCTGCCGCTCGACGGCCTGGCGGAACTGGTCTCCACGGAACTGTGGCTGCGCCGCCTCCTCTCCCGCCGCGGCAGCTGCTGGACGGGCTCGGAGGCGCCCCGGCAGCGGGCGGTCGCGGGCGGGGTCACGCCGCGGCCGAGCTTGTGAACGGCCGCTGATACGGGACGGGGCTCGCCGGACCGTATCGCTTACGGCCGTACGGAAGCCCGTAAGCCCGTACCCGTACCGCCTCCCTACCGACCGTCCCCTACCGGCAGCTGAGCCGCGACTGCGCCCAGTCCGCGAGCGCCACCGTGCTCATCGGGGACGTCGACTCCACGACCAGCCGGACCGTCTTGCGGCCCGTCAGCGGCACATGCACCGGCACCGCCGGGTCCCCGCCGTGCACCACGCCCGAGCGCCACAGCCGCGCCGCGTCCCCGAACACCGAGAACCGGACCTCGCCCAGGCCCATCGTCATGTCGTCCACCCCGGCCACCGCGTCGTACGACGTGCAGGGGCGGTTGAGGTCGATGGTCACCGACGACGGGGCGTGCACCGTCACCCCGTGCCCGTACTTCGTGTCGTTGACGCGCAGCCCCCAGCGCTGCCACAGCCAACTGCTCGCGCCCGCCCGGACCTCCGGCTTCGTGCCGTCGCCCAGCCCCCCGTACCGCAGGGTGTTGAGCTGGAAGACGGCCGGTGCGGGCGCCGGGGGAGTGGGCTTCGGTGTCGGCTTCGGGGGCGGCGCCGCGCACACCACCCGTAACGTGCTGGGCATCCAGGTGCCGATGGCGACCGCGGTCGCCGACGTCGCCGCCGCCCGGCGCGACTACAT
>NZ_JBHVHQ010000144.1:0-13427 GCF_042800135.1 Streptomyces sp. NPDC057654
CGCTTCCTGACGGCAGCGCGACTCCGCCGGCATGGCGTGGCCAGATCCGGCGGGAACCGGTCCAGCGAGCTGAGGCCGTCGCAGGGTCTGGCCGCAGCCCGCGGCAGTGCCCCCGGGTCCCGGCCGGGGCGCGCCGTCCGACGACGCCGTGACCAGGTGCGTCATGCGGGTGCTGGCTGCGGCACCTCCAGCACGCCGGCGACCTTCCGTGCGAGTGCTGCGAGGTGGGGCGGTAGGTAGGTGTCCAGCGCGTCGACGTCGTCATACAGCCGGGCCCTCAGACCGTGTAGACACGCCTCGGTGAACAGCCGCTGCTCATCGACCTCGGCCATCAGCCCACCTTCCGCGTACCCCTGGCCGCACGAGAACCGCGTCCGCGCCTCGTGGTCGTCCTCGGGAGGAAGTGGCGTCCCGAGCATTCCGGCGATCTTGTGCCGGTCCGCGTCCCTCGGGCCAGCCGCCCGGCTGCGCTGATGCCGGGTCTGGAGGTACGACGCCAGGGTGTCCATGGCCATGCCGGTGCGCTGGCAGTACGCGGCGATCAGCATGGACGCCATGTCCATCGTGTCGGAGGCGTCCGTGGCCCGGATGAGCGTCATCCGCTTCCAGTCACGTGCGATATCCGGCTCGGTGTAACGCAGTACCTCCTGGCAGTTCATGACCACTTCGGAGACGAGCTGGTGAACCGTCTGCCGCAGCGGCTCGGGCATCTGGGTGTCTTCCATGGTCCGCACAGCAGAGGCGCCGCGCACCCGGACACCGGAGTCGCGACGCTGGCCCACCCGGACGGAGCAGAGGCCGTCGTGGTTTGTCGGCCGATGCTGCTGCTTCGGCCTGTGCGCGGCCTTGACCGCCGGGACCCCGACGCGGGACGGTCGTCGCGCAACTCCGCGCAACGGACTCGACAGGGGAGCACGCGATGACGTTACGGTTCGTGGGGATCGACCCGAATACCGGAGGCGAGGGATCACCGACGGTGTGGGTGGAGGAGGAGAGCGCGGACCTGGTCCTCCAGGGAGGCGTGTGATGCCGCTGAACGCGCAGCAGCTGACCACCGCGACGTTCGCTGAGCTGCTCGCCGCCACCCACCGCACCGCGGTCCACCTGGAGATGCGCGACGTCTACGCGGTCGGCGACGAGACCGACGACTTCGAGACCTTCCTGCGCACCGGCGTCCCGAACCTGGACCCGTCCGCTCATTCTGGCCGCAGTGGATGCCGCTCGTCCAGGGCGCGGTCGCCCGGGGCGTGGTGATGCGCCGGGCGCGGATCGTCTCCGAGCCGGTCACCGACTACATCCGCTACGAGCACGCCATCACCCCGCTCAACCTCCAGGCCGGAGAGGATGTGCGCTGGCTGCCCCGCCGCCGCGCCTCCGGCATCGCGCTGCCCGGCAACGACTTCTGGCTCCTGGACGGACGGCTCGTGCAGTTCCACCACTTCACCGGCACCGGCGACTGGGCACCTACCGGCAAGGAACGCACCACCGACCCGGCCGCCGTCGCCTTGTGCGCCACCGCCTTCGAGACCGTGTGGGAGCACGCCATCCCCCACGAGAAGTACACCCCCTGAGCTCCTGAGCAGCCTATGACCGCCTCCCCTTCCTCCAGCGCACAGGCAGCCCGTGAGGCGCTGGCCGTGCGCTTGCAGCACCTGCGCAAGGACGCCGGCCTCACCGGGAAGGAACTCTCCGCCCGGTGCGGCTGGCACCCCGCGAAGACCACCCGCATCCAAAAGGGCGAGGCCCCGCCCTCCGACAGCGACATCCGCACCTGGTGCGCGGCCTGCGACGCCGAGGACCAGAGCGACGACCTGATCGCCACCGCCCGCGCCGTCGACTCCATGTACGTGGAGTGGCGCCGCCTGCACCGGGGCGGCATGCGCAAGGTCCAGCAGGACTGGAACGCGCTGCACGAACGCACCCGCCGGTGTCGGGTCTACGTCTCCAACGTGCCGCCCGGCTTCCTCCAGACCCCGGCGTTCGCCACCGCCCTGATGGAACAGATCACCCGCTTCCAGAACACCCCCGACGACGTCGCCGAGGCCGTCGCCGCCCGCATCGCCCGCTCCCGGTTCCTCTACGAAGGCGGCCACCACTACACCGTCCTCGTCGAGGAATCGGTCCTGCGCTACCGCATCGCCGCCCCCGACGCCATGCGCGGCCAGCTGCGCCACCTCCTGGCCGTGATGCCCCTCGCCTCCCTCTCGCTGGGGATCATTCCGTTCACCGCGCAGCGCAGTGTGTGGCCGCTGGAGGCGTTCTACCTCCACGACGACACCACGGCCGTGGTGGAGACCCTGACCGCGGAGATCAAGGTGAAGCAGCCGCGCGAGCTCGGCGACTACGCCCGGGCGTTCGCCGGCCTCGCGGGGATGGCGGTGTACGGCGACCCTGCCCGCGCCCTCATCCGGGCCGCGATCGACACCCTGGAGTGAACCTCCGCAATTATCCGCAACTCTGTAGAGGAAGCGCCCACGGCCTCCGTAGCGTCGACTGCCACCGACGCACCCAGCAACGGAGCGGCACCCATGAGTGCACCCACACCCGCCGAACCCGAACCCCAACGCCCCCGGCGCTCCGCCTTCGGCCGCGGCGACCACGACCAGGACGACAGGGCGGGCCACCGATGAGCGGCACGCCCGTCGTGCTCCTCGACCCCCACGGCCTGATCGAGGTCGGTCTCCCACTGGACCGCGCTCCGTACGAAGCGCTCGTCACCGCCGTCCTCGAGTGGAAGGACCCGCGCCTCACCCCGCGCGACTACCAGCAGATCGCCCTCCAACCGACCGGCCACGCCCGCGCGGTCGCCACCGACATTCGCCGCCGTGCCGCCGCCCTGCCCAAGAACGACGGCCGCGGCGCCCTCGCCGAAGTCATCCTCCGTGAAACGGACGTCCGCCTCACCGCCACGCTGGGAAGGCACCGCTCACTTCGTCCAGAACCGCGCCCGCCTCGTACGGGCCCTCTACACCCGGCTGGACCGCCTCACCGAAGTCCTGCCGGCCGTACCTGACCCGGCAGCTGCGAACACTGCTGGATGAGACTCCGCGGCAGCCCTCGCCTGGCTGCTGACGCGCGTCCGCGGCCTCTGCGACCAACTGCCTCCGGAGGCGGCGCAGAGGGCGTGGCAGGCGCTTGCCGGCGAGGAGATCCAGGCCGCTGTGCTGGAAGCTCTCGCCGCGGGGGTGAAGTGCGCGCTGGAGTGCACCGTGTGCGAGCCGGCGGCCGTCGAAGTGCCCAGCCATGCCTACGAAGCGGACACCACGCACGTCTTCAGCATCGAACCGGAGCCCACTGTTCCCCGCCCGCCTGGTGCCGGGCGGCACCGCAAACCGTCCGCGCCCTCGTGTCTGTCCGGCTGGGAAGCACCGTGACCGCCGTATCGCGCCCTCTTGCGGTCCGGCAGGGGCTGGTCGTCCTGTACGTGACGGCCTGGAGCAGGGAGCGGGAAGTCTCGCGCGCGGACCTGCTCCTGGACGCCGGCGGCCTGCGCTACCGGACCGAGCACACCGAAGACCGGGACCAGCGCGGCGGCCTGTGGGAGCGATGGAGGGGCGGCTACGGCGACGGCGACCCACTCTGGCGCGCCGTCAATTCCGAACGGCAGCGCATCGCCATGGAGCATCTCCGATGCCAGGTCTGCGGCGGCCGGGCCAGCCACACCGGCAAAGGCGTCCTGTTCCTCGAAGGCGGAAGAATGACCGCAGCCGCCGCCCGCCTGGAGGAGGGGACCGTTGCGCAGCCGCCGCTGTGCCTGCCCTGCGCCCCCGTGGCCCGCCGGCAGTGCCCGCACCTGCGGCGGCACTGCATCGCGCTGCGGGCGAAGAAGTACCCGGTCTGGGGCGTGCTCGGCGCGGTCTACGCCGCGCGCCACCCTCGCGGTCCGCGGCCGACCGACCAGCTCGTGCTGGAGCACGAGGTCCCGGTCGCGTACGGGACGTCGGCGTTGCGGTACGTGCTGGCCAGCCAGCTCCTTCGGGAGCTGCGGCGCGTCACGGTCGTGGACCTGGACGCCGAACTGCGGGCCGCCGGACTGCACGCCACGGCGACCGGCCGGCCAGGGCCGGGCAGCCGGCCCGGCGCACAACCTGACGCGGTCTCAGCCCCGCCCTCTTCGGCGGGGCCGGCAGGCGGCAGACTCTCCGGATGACCACCATCAGCATCGCCGGGCTGGAGCCCGCGGCCGTCCTCGCCGCCCTCACCAACCACGCCCGCCCGTACGGGATGGGCGCCGCCCATCCGGATGCCGGGCGGGAGGTGACGGTCGCGGCGGCCCGCGCCTTCCTCGACAACGCGAAGACCGGGGCTGAGATGCCCGAGCTCGGCCCCGGCGGACACGTCGTCGAGCGCGCCGACCGCGACCCCTGGGGCCGCCTGACCGTGGACTCCCTGTACGGCCGCACCCTGCATCTTGTATTCGAGGGGGACACCGTGCACGTCGAGACCTACGAGCACGATCACGGGGCCGGGCTCGCCGACCGCGCCCTCACCTGGCCGAGGTCGGCGCGCGCATCGCCCAGCTCGAACAGCCCCCCGGACAGCCCGCCGGGAGCGCCGGACAGTCGGCTCCCACTCCGGCCCCAGTCCCGGCGGCCGGTGAGCTGAACGAGCTGAAGTGGTGGCGGCTTGTCCCCGCCCGGCGTGGGCGGCAGGGCGGCACCGTGCACCGCGGCGACTGCGCGGTTGCCGGCGGGCGGCTGCTGTCGCTGGCGGAGGCCCGCCGCGTCCTCGACGAACCGCACGTGAAGGCGTGCACGACCTGCCACCCCGAACGTCGGCTCCGCGCCTAACCGGGGCTATAGACGCTCAGGCATCGGTCGACTGTTGAACGGCCCCGTTCCTAGCCCGTTGCGTCCAGTGAGCGAGCTTGGATCCAGTGATGACGGTGCGGGGATGATTCGGGCCCAATATGCGCAGGAAGTCCGGCATAAGTTCGGTGAGCGCCGCGGCGGCGCCCGCCGGATCTCCCGCCTCACCCTGCCAGTGGGCCAGGCTGTACCGCGTGATGAGCGTACTGATGTTGGCTGGTCCCAGCACCCGCAGATCGTCCGGCAACAGCTCGGCGAATGCCGCGGCGGCACCGGCGGCGTCCCCTGCCATTCCCCGCCAGTAGGCGAGTTGGCTCCGGGTGACAAGGGTGCGCCAGTGGTCCGGCCCCAGCACGCGCAGATACTCGGGCAGGAGCTCGGCAAATGCCACGGCGGCGCCCGCCGGGTCTCCCGCCTCGCCTTGCCAGTAGGCGATACCGTTTCGGGCTCTGAGGGTCCGGGGATGGTCTGGGCCCAGCACCCGCAGGAGGTCCGACATAAGTTCGGTGAGCGCTGCGGCGGCGCTCGCCGGGTCTCCCGCCTCACCCTGCCAATAGGCCATGTTGTGCCGGGTCATGAGGGTGTCGATGTGGTCGGGCCCCAGCACCCGCAGATCGTCGGGTAGGAGCTCAGCGAGGGTGGTGGCGGCGTCACCGATATCCCCCGCCATACCTCGCCATCGGGCAAGACCGCGTCGGGCCGTGTGGGTGTCGGGGTGGTTGGGGCCCACTCTGTGACCGGCAGTGCGCACCAGGTGCCGGTAGTGAGCGGCCGTAGCTGCGACCTGGCCGGCTGCACCCAGGCTCTCACCAACGCGGAAGAGCACCGAGTGCACGGCGTCCGTGCTGTACAGGGCATTCTCCGCGTGGGAGATGAGTGCCTGAGTGTTGGCGCGGAGGGCTTGGGCCAGGGCAGTGTCGCGTTCGTTGTCGGGCCAGGCGGTGGTGAGGGCGTCGGCGGTGGTACGGGCGTACTGGTGGTGCTGGCCGGGGGTGAGGGTGTCGCGGGTGGCGCGCTGGATGAGCTGGTGGACGCGGACGGCTTGGTGAGGAGTGTCGGGGGTGTGCTGGATGAGGCTGAGCCGGTGCAGAGCGCGTAGGGCCCCTGTGGCGTCCCGGGAGGAGACCGGTTCCGGTTTCCCGGAGGGGGCGTGGTCGGTGCGGGTGCGCAGCTGGGCGAGGTGGGTGAGGGCGGGTGGGCTGGTCAGGACGGTGTGAGGGACACCGTTGGGGTCGAGCATCGCGACCAGGTGGAGCATGGGGCGGGCCAGGCCGGCGGGGCGCAGGGTGTCGGCGCGGTCTGTGGACAGGGACCAAGCGGCGGCCAGGGGAGTGGCCTGGTCATCGGGGAGCCGGTCGGGGGCAGTGTCGGCGAGCGCAGTGGCGCGGTCGGCCAGCAGTGCCCGGTAGGTCGCGGTATCCATGCCGGAGTCGATGAGGTAGGCGGCGGCCTGGGACAGGGCCAGGGGCAGGTGGCCTAGGTCGCCGGCTAATGCAGTGAGCCGGTTGGCGGGCTCATGGCGGCCGTGGGCGGTCAGGGACATGACGAGGTAGGCGAGGGCTTCTGTCTGGGTGAACAAGCCGACCTCGATGCGGCGGCGGCCTTCCCCGGTCAGGACCGCATCACGGCGGCGGGTGGTGACCAGGGTGCGGCCATGCGGGCTGGCCGGTGGCCACAGGCCGCGCAGATCGTCAGGGTCGGCGACATCGTCCAACACGATCAGCCATCGGCACACCCGTCCCCCAGCCTTCGGTGCGAGCCAGGCCAGAAAGGCCCGCGCGGCCTGCTCGGGATCGCTCTGGTCAGCCCGGCACAGCTCGGCGCCGGCCTGCGCGTATCCGCTCACCACGGGCGAGCGGGCACTCGCGGTGACCCACACCAGGACGTCCAGATGGCCGTCGTCCCAGGCGCCGCGGGAGTACTCCGCGGCCAGCTGGGACTTACCCACCCCGCCCATGCCGGTCAGAACATGGCCCAGCACCGCGGTGCCGCCGCCCGCGACCGTCACCCGCAGCTGCTGCGTCACGGCGCGGTGTTGGAAGGACTGAGCACGGGAGGGAATCACCCCGACCTGGTGCGGCCAGGCGGCCGGTTCTCGGGGAGCGACCTGGTAGACGACCTGGCCAGCGCTGCCGACCGCGATGCTGTTGTGGTCGGCGCGGACGGTGAGGGCCGCCGAGGTGCCGGGGCCGGTAGGGGAGGGCGACGGGGCTGGGGCAGCCGGTCCGTTCAGTCCCGGGACGGACCGGCTACCAGAGGAGGGCTGGTGTGTGCTCCCCCGTGGATGACACCGGCCGCGATCGCACTGTTATCAGCGTGAATATCCATACTGCCGCCGACGGCCAGCCCGCCGGGGCCGGCCGACACCTCGCCAGCGGGGGCGTGCCGGGCCAGCAGGGCACGCAACTCCTGCACGGCTTGCTCCCGTCGGCTATCGTCCAGGCTCTCCAGCACAGTCTCGATACGGGCCTGCCACGCCGCCTCCTGACGGATGCGCACGTGCTCCACCGCGGTCTCCAGCTCGGCTGCGGCGCAGTCCAAGCGCTCCAGTTCTGCCTGTTCGCGTCCCCCGTCGCCGCGGCCGAACCAGCGCCCCAGTGCCTGCCGCAGCCCCGTCCACCCGTCCGTCCCCGCGGTCTGAACCACCGCAGTGCCTCCCGCCGCGGCCAGCGCGGTCATCGCCTCCGACAGCATCCCCGCCCCCTTGCCCCAAGGGATTTACTCCCGCCCACACACGCCGCCGCGCCGTCAGCCACAAGCGCCCCGGACGACCAGCGGGTAGTGGACACGCGACCACGGCACACTCCAGCCAGGTGTCCACGTCGAAGTTCACTTTCCCCTCGCACCCGCTCTGTACGCCCCCCGCCGGAGTGACCCACCACACTTTGTGCCGGGTTCGACGTAGTCCGCCTTGGTAGACCGTGGCGGGTCCGGTGTCCGGTGCGGTGAGCGGTCACGTGGCGTCGGAGATTGCCGCGCTCAAGGCATGCAAGGCGTCGTCGTATTGGCGGTGGTTGAAGCGGAACGGGCCGAAGGCTGTGTAGTCGCGTGTCGGGCGGTGGGGCTGTTGGAAGGATTCCCAGCCAGCAAGACCCCCGACGGCATCCGCCAGGAGACCTACGCGCAACTGTTGGTCCACCATGCCCTGCGCGCGCTGATGGCCGAGGCCGTCGCACAAGACGTCCGGCCGGTCGACTGCGACCGGCTCTCCTTCACCGCAGCCCTGCGGGCAGCACGGCGCACTGTCACCTGCACCCCCGGCATATTTACCCCCTGACCTGCTGCACCGGGCCTGGCAGCACTTCCGCAGCGAAGTCCGCGAGGGCCTGCTGCCGCCCCGCAGACCCCGCAGCCGGCCCCGCGCCGTCAAACGCAAGATGCCCAACTACCGGATCAAGACCAGCTTGTTGGTGGCCAGTTGGAATTGCCCACAGGTGGCCAGTTGGTGGGGAGACATCTGGCCGCCGCTGATCACTCAGGGTGGTGGTCGAGGTGGGTGGCCTGCCGGTCGTGCGTAAGGGCCGCCGAGGCGGGTTCCCCGCCTGGTCTGAGTGTTCGTCGGGGCCGACCAGGTCGCGACCGGGTCAGGGCTACCGTGGTGCCTCGCCGAAGATCATGCGGTATCCGCGTGCTGTGTCCACGTATTCGCGGACCCGGTGGATCAGCCCGTCCCGGAGCTCGACGACGAAGCAGTAGTCGTTGCTGTAGTGGTTGCCGTTGACGAGCGTCGCCGTCATGGTCGCCTCCACGGTCACCCGCTCGCCGTCGGCGTGGGATCCGTGGAAGGCGACGTTGAGGTCACGCACGAACAGGCGGGGGAAGTCCTCGGCGAAGAAGCGCACGATCGCCTCCCGGCCCACCATGTAATGGGTCGTCTTGAGCGCGGCGGCCGTGGCGTTGTCAGGGGGTGACAGCCATTCGGCGTCCTCGGTAAGGACCGCGGCGATCCGGCCGGGGTCACAGCTGGCGAATGCCTGGAAGGCGTTGTGGATGATGCTGCTCATCAGCCCACTGTCGCCGTCAGCGCACGCCAGCGTCTTGGACAAATGTTCCGGTCGGTCGTCTCCTAGCATGGGGCGATGCGATCCGCCGTGCACGAGCGCCCGGCCGCGGCCGGGTGGGATGTCGCGAGGCCGCCGCGACCCAGCCGGACAGCCGGCGTCAGCCTGGCCGGATTCCGCGACCGGAGCACGGGCCCTGCCGACCTGCCGGTGATCCCGCACCCGGCCGTCACTCTGGTTGTCGAGTTCGGCAACGGTTCGCTCGTCGTGGACGACGCCACCGGTCGGCAACGGCGCGGAAGCCTCGTCGCCGGGCTCGCACCCGGTGCGGTCCGCATGCGGGGCGAGAACGTCACGTGCGTGGAGGTGCACCTGTCCCCGGTGGTCACGCACGCCGTGCTGGGGGTCTGCCCGGCGGAGCTGGACCGTACCGTGGTCGCCCTCGACGACCTGTGGGGCCGGGACGCGGAACGGCTCCGCGAGCAACTGGGCGACGCCCCGTCGTGGGAGGACCGTTTCGCGTTGACGGACACCTTGCTCTCCCGCCGACGCGGGACGGGGCCACCGGCGGACCCGGAAGTGGTCCGGGCCTGGGACCGGATCGTCGCCAGCCGCGGCCGGGCCAGAGTCGAGGACCTGGCGGCCGAGGTCGGCTGGAGCCGCAGGCGCCTGTGGTCCCGCTTCCGGTCGCAGATCGGCCTGCCTCCCAAACGCGCTGCGACGCTGCTCCGCTTCCGCCATGCCGCCCACCGCTTGGCCGCGGGCGACAGCGCGGCCCGGGTCGCGGCGGAGTGCGGTTACGTCGACCAGTCCCATCTCCACCGGGAGATCGTGGCGTTCACCGGGATAACGCCGACGGCCCTGGCCGATGACCCGGGGCTGGTGGTGGACGACACCGCGTGGGCGGGGCACGGCATCGGCGAGACGCACTGACGCCTCGCCCCGCGCAGTACGCACCGCTCGGCACGGGTGCAGAGATGGCGTCCACGCTGGGGGCGCAATCTGTGCACCTTCACTGACTACCGTCTGTGATCCTGGAACTGGCCGTACGTGGGGAATTCGGCCTGGCCGCTGTCACCAGCCGCCCTCCCGCTTCGACGCGCCTCGGCTCCTCCGCTCCGGACGTGACCTGCGACGGTTGCGCCCGTTAGCCGGGCATGACGGTCCTCAGCCTCCCCGTCGAACCTGCCGATCCAACTCCGCGGGAGCTGTGGGAGGGCGAGGCGAAGGCTCTGGCTGAAGCCGCGGCCGCCGGCCGGCGCGCGGCGGCCTGGTTCCGGGCCCTGCCCGCTCCCGAGTCCGACCGGTGGGTCGTCGGTCCCCTCTGGCTGTGACGTCGTCATTTGGGCCCACGGCGACGGCCGGTTCTCGCCCTCTGGCAGTTGTTCGTTCCATGACGTCTTGAGCTGGCCCCGCCTGCTGACCTGCTACCACTGGTCTGGTGGGGCCACGACAGACCGTCCTCGAATGTCCGTACGCGGAAATGGCCCAGCCGTCATCGTGGGGCCAATTGCAGTCGTCAAAGCCAGTCCCCTCGCTGACGCGGTCGAGGCGGCGATGATGGCCCTCGACCCGGGCGACCGCGACGACGTGGACCGGGAGGGCAAGGGCGGTGTCGGCGACAGCACCATGGTGACGCTTGCCGGCCTTCCGTACGCAGTGCCGCAGGCAGCGCACTGGCTCACCTCCGACCAGCAGGTCGACCTCCTGGCCGTGGTCGCCGTGGTCTCCGGTATCCTGCGGCTGCTCGCCAACGATCCCCACACCGTGATCGAGGACGGTGAGCTGGGGCGGATGTGCGTCATCCTCGACCACGCCGCCCGCAGTTGACCATGCCCACCGCCTCAATCGCGCAACGCCTGCAATGTCAGCAGGGGGCGGAGGCGGGTCGCGGTCCGGCGGGATCGGCGGGAGACGAAGACGAGGCCCGTCCTCAACCTCGGCCCGGACCTCAACCTCGGCTTCGACCCGGCTGCGGCGGTGGAAGAGCGACTCTCCCAGGGGAACTTCTTCGGGGGGCTCGGCATCCGTTCGCGTCGCACCAGCGCCCGCAACTCGATGGTTTCGTCGTCCGTCATGCCACCACCGCGAGGCACGGCGCCGCGCTGCGCCCTCAACCTTCCCGGTCCATGGCGGCCCGCAGCAGCGCCACGGTGTCCGCGGCGGCCCGGTGCCGTGCGTCGTCCTCCTCACCGGCGTGTGCCGCTTCGTCAAGGAGGGCTGCGGCGGTCTGGAGCACGCCGATCTGCACGGGGACGCTCCACAGGGCCGCCAGTGCGGCCGCCGCCACCTCCGCCGGAGCCACCGGGGCGGAGGACGGCAGCAGAGCGGACACGCTGCGTCCGAGGGCCCGGTCACGAGAGGGCTGAACGGGTGTGGTCACCGCGTCAGTGTCCCCCGGCTCCCTGGCCCGCGCTCCGCGCGGGTAGCGTCCCGCATGCCGGATGGAATCCAGTGCATTCCATCCGGCCCTGACGGGTTCGCCCTCATGCGGAAAATGACCCTTGCCGACTTCATCTGGCGGCCGAGCCGGGACGAGAACGGCCAGCCCCGGACCACCCTCGCCCAGGGCGGCAAGGCCACCGGCTCCGCGTTCGAGGCCGGAGAGGACTTGTTCGGAGCCTGAGTACCCGGGATGCCCGGGGTGCGCGTGGCCTGGCGACGTTCCGAGCGCCGCATCAAGGCGGCCGCGTTCTCCTGGGACAAGCCCCTGTGGTCCTTCGGCTTCGAGACGGTGACCAGGCCCGGCCGCTGTCGCGCAGGGCACCAAGGCCCGATACCGCCGCCAGGCGGAACTTGGTTTCGTCCTCGGTATCGGGGGCTGCGGTGAGAACGACGATCTTGCGTCCCGTGTCGCCGTCGGTCAGGACGTCGCAGTCCACCGCGATCGGCCCGGTCGCCGGGTGCTGGACGATCTTGTGGTCTTCCCGGTGCGCGCCGACCACGCCGGAGGCCCACAGTTCGGCGAAGCGCGGGCTGCCCGTCGTGAGGTCCCGGATCAGACCGGCCAGGCGGTCGCTGTCCGGGAATCGCCCCGTGGCGCGGCGCAGGTCGGACATGACGGAGGTCTCGACCTGCGGCTGACTGAGCGAGGTCACCGGCCAGTGCGACAGGCTGGGGGCGGCCCCGTCGGCCGGGAAGGTGTCGCGAGCGAAGTTACGCAGCGCCGACGGCGTTGAGGACGGGTCGCCCAGCAACGCCGCCCAGAATCGGTTCCACCAGATGAGCTGCCAGTCCGCGGCGAACACGGCGGCTGCGGAGTCGCCGAGCCGGTTGAGCATGCGGTGCAGGCCGGGCGGGATGTGGTCCGAAATCTCCCCGCCGGCCGGAGGGGCAAGCCCGGCCAGCCGGTAGAGGTGGTCCCGCTCGGCGTCGGTGAGCTGCAGGGCGCGGGCCAGCGCCGCGGTCACCTGCGCGGACGGGGTCACATGGCGTCCCTGCTCCAGGCGGACCACATAGTCGACCGAGATCCCAGCGAGCCCGGCGAGGTCTTCCCGGCGCAGTCCCGTGACCCGGCGCCTGTGACCGCTGGGCAGTCCCACCGCCTCCGGCGAGACACGGCCGCGCCAGGTGCGCAACATCGGGCCGAGTTTCGCGATGTCAGCGGTCATGAGACTGATTGTCGCACCCGGCGCCGACCCGAGGGTGGTAGCGGTTTTCCTACCGAATTCCTCTCTCTGGTTACCGGCCCGGCGGCCGGTGATTCTTCGGACATGACCTTCACGTTCTCCCACGACCACGTGGGCATCACCGTTACGCAAGAGGACCTCGACGCCACCATCGCGTGGTACTCGCGCAATCTCGGTTTCACTGTCGAGCAGCGGTTCGAGGCCCACGGCACGACGTTCGTCTTCCTCACTGCTGGTGACGTCAAGATCGAGCTCCTCGCGGGCGCGTCGGACCGTGGCGGAGCGCCGACCGACAACATCCTCACGAGCATGGTCACATCGCGCCTGCACCACTTCTGCCTCGCCGTGGCAGATCTCGACGCGGCGGTGTCCCGGCTGCTCGAACTCGATGTACCGCTGATCGGCGGCCCCATGGCGATACCGGCAACCGGCCAGCGCATCGCCTTCGTCACCGACAACGTCGGCACCATCATCGAGCTCAGCGACCCCGGCACGTGGATCTCCGGTCCTCCTGGGAGATCCGCCGTCCCCGCTTCCGCAGCCCGTCGCTGACCTCGTGCGGGCCTACTCCAGTCCCGCCAGTACCTGCCCTACGCCAGCAGCAGAAGCTCACAGCGGCTCTTCCCCGGTCGCCAGCCCGGACAGCCAGCCTCCGAGTCCACCTGCGGGAGATCGGCGTTCCGCCGCAGCGCGGCAGGGCCTCCGTGATCCGACAACTCGTCCTCCAGGCCCGGCCCCCGTCATCGCGAAGGCCCTCGGCAAGACCGCCACCCGACTGGTCATCGAAGCCGGAGGAGTTTTCTGCGGCGGCGGGTGGACCGGGAGCGGGCCGACGCGCTCCCCCACGTCGCCCGGCCTCGCCTGGCCCGCACGGTTCAGCCGCGGTCGGACCCGTTAGGGCCAACAGGTCCGACCGCGGCTGACATGGGTCTACGGGAGAAGGGCCGGAGTCCCGGACGCCGGCTCCGACCCTTCGTCTGCTGGGGGGT